>JAVERU010000010.1:0-43993 GCA_034006965.1 Tenuifilaceae bacterium | reverse complement strand
AAAGTATGCTCAACATTACAGTCGAGTAAAACCTTCCTTGCATTGGGTAAATTCTCCCCATCGCTATGGGCCATTTTATGATCGTCCATATCATGCAGCAGGGCAGCCAGCTCAACCTGCAGCATATTTGCGTCTTCACGCTCACCAATACGCCGAGCCAAGTTCCATACCCGCCATATATGCCACCAGTCGTGACCCGTGGTGTCGCCCTCATGAAATGCCTTTACCTTCGAGGCTACATTTTTAATAACCTCATCCGAACTTATACTTTCCATTGATAAACAGTTGGTCATTTAACTAATAGGGCAATTGCACAATCAAGCAACGCATTCCAAAAGTAGGAAAAAATGGCTTAAGGCTTTCGTCTTTTAACTTTCGACTTATAAATTATTGTTCTGGGTTAAGTCATATTTAAACAAACACATCAAACTAACCTAACTTTTATACGCATACTCTGTCCATCCTATAAACATACAAGCTACCATCTACGACCCCTCCCTCAACCATCATTCATTCATCCAATAATTAAACAATTGGTAACCGAATTCGTAAAGTAGCCAAACTCAAAACCCTATACCTCAGACTTAATCATACAGTCAACCAACTAATCAACCAACCAACCAACCAACCAATCAACCAATCAACCAACCAACCAACCAACCAATCAACCAATCAACCAATCTGTCTGCCGTTGGCAGATTAATCAATCACTCAATCTGCCTGCTCTGACCCCAGTCAGGCAGCCTGCCTGTTGGCAAGCAGGGTCACTCACTCAATCACTCACTCAATCCTGCCAGAGGCAGGCAGGCACTCAATCACTCAATCCTGCCAGAGGCAGGCAGGCACTCAATCACTCAATCTTCCTCTCATCCAATAAAACCCTCCCTCCTACTTGCCTATCTTTGAAAATATTGCCACTTTTGTTAACCTTTTTAAAAATCAAACAAGAACACATGCCACTAATTAAATCAATATCAGGAATAAGGGGAACCATAGGCGGAAACCCCAACGAGGGATTAAACCCCCTAAACATTGCGCTATACACTGCTGCTTACGGCGAATGGGTAAAGAGCAAGCACAAGGATGTAAAATGTAAGGTGATTGTTGGTCGGGATGCCCGTATTTCGGGTGAAATGGTGAGCAGCATAGTGATTGGCACGCTTACTGGTTCGGGGCTCGACGTGGTGAATCTCGACTTGGCCACCACGCCAACCGTTGAGATGGCGGTAATTGAGGAGAAAGCACAGGGCGGAATTATTATCACTGCAAGTCATAACCCAAGGCAGTGGAATGCGCTAAAGCTGCTCAACGAGCATGGCGAGTTCCTAACCGATGTAGATGGAAAAAAAGTGCTCGAGCTGGCCGAAACCAGCAGTTTCAACTTCCCCGAGGTGGATGAGTTGGGCTATGTAATCGATGAGTACTCCTTTGTTGATAAGCATATCGATAAGATTTTGGAACTACCGCTGGTCGATTGCGAGGCCATCGCCAAGGCGAATTTCACCGTGGCCATTGATTGTGTTAACTCCGTGGGTGGCATTGCAATCCCCAGATTGCTCAAGGCGCTTGGCGTAAACAACGTGGTTGAGCTGTACATCGACCCCACGGGCGAGTTTCCCCATAACCCAGAGCCTTTGCCCGAGCACCTGACCGAAATTTCCGAGGCGGTTAAAACCCACCAAGCACATGTTGGCTTTGTGGTAGACCCCGATGTAGATCGTTTGGCCATTATCAACGAGGACGGATCGATGTTTGGCGAGGAATACACCCTTGTGGCTGTGGCCGACTACGTGCTTAGCCACACACCTGGCAACACGGTGTCGAACCTGTCGAGCACTGCCGCACTTCGCGATATCACCATAAAACACGGCGGAAGCTACCAAGCAGCAGCTGTGGGCGAAGTGAATGTGGTGGCCAAAATGCGTGAAACCAACGCAATAATTGGCGGCGAGGGCAACGGTGGTGTGATATACCCCACCCTGCATGCCGGCCGCGATGCGCTTGTGGGCATTGCCCTTTTCCTTTCGCATTTGGCTAGAAGTGGCAAAAAATGCACTGAAATCAGAAAGGAATACCCCGAGTACTACATATCGAAAAACAAGATTGAGCTAAAGGATGGCCTTAACCCCGATGATGTACTGGCCAAGATGAAGGAACACTTTGCCAACGAGAATATCAACACTATCGATGGCCTAAAGATAGATTTTGAGGGTCAATGGGTACACCTCCGAAAATCGAATACTGAGCCAATTATAAGGATTTATGCCGAGAGTAAAACGCCCGAGAGCGCATCGGAGTTAGCAAACAAAATAATGGCTTTAATTAAAAACATTTAAATTCCATTTGCAATATTAAACTAAGTGCCAACACCTATAGTCTTAGTTATCAATAAACCTAAAATTGCGAAATAATCATACTAAAAAATGAAGAAGAAGGTAGTAATTGCCCTTTCCGTACTAGCGGCAGTAATAGTTATTTTGGTCATCAGCACCTCAACAAAGCAGGGTGTGGCACCTCAAAAAGTAAGCGTAACCAGAGGCCCTTTTGAAGTGGTTGTAACCGTAACAGGTGAACTTCAGGCAAAGAACAAGGAGGATATTACAGCTCCAGCCGAGCTACGCCAAGGGCGAAGTTTCCGATTCTCCGACATAAAGATTCAGGATCTAATCCCCGAGGGAACCGTTGTCGACTCGGGCCAATATGTTGCTACGCTCGACCGTAGCTCGCTTAGCAATAGGCTAAAGGAAATTGAGGATGAGCTGGAAAAGAGCCAGCAGCAGTTCCTCAAAACCCAGCTCGACACCACCCTGCAGCTTCGCAGCCTTCGCGACGAGCTTATCAACCTTGAGTTTGAACTGGAGGAAAGGCAGATAGTGGTGGAGCAGTCGAAATTTGAGCCGCCAGCCACCCAGCGCCAAGCGCAAATAAATTTGGAACGTGCCGATAGAAACTTTAAGCAAGCTAAGCACAACTACACGCTAAAGAAAGAGCAGGCTGAGGCCTCGATGCGTGAGGTAGCCATTAACCTTGCCCGCCAGGAGCGCGAGCGGCAGGATATGCTCGATGTGCTAAGCAAATTCGTAATTCGTGCGCCCAAGCCCGGCATGGTGATATACTACCGCGAGTGGAGCGGGCAAAAACGCAGCGTGGGATCGAGCATTAGCCCTTGGGATTTGACCGTGGCCACCCTCCCCGACCTTTCGGTAATGATATCGAAAACCTATGTGAACGAGATAGACGTGAGCAAGCTCAAAACAGGCCAACCAGTACGCGTTGGGGTTGATGCCTTCCCCGAGAAAAGCTACACTGGCGTTGTTACCGATGTGGCCAACATTGGCGAGCAGCTCCCCAATACCGATGCTAAGGTTTTTGAGGTCATTATTAGGGTTAACGAGTACGACCCAATACTACGCCCCTCCATGACAACCAGCAACCATATTGTAACTAAAAGTTTTGAGGATGTGCTCTATGTCCCCCTCGAGGCAATTCATGCCGACGACAGCTTAAGCTACGTGTACACCACCCGCAACCGCAAACAGATTGTAATTACTGGCGAGCAGAACGAGAACTTCATCATTGTTGAAAAGGGACTTACCGAGGGCGATGATGTATACCTAAGCATACCTGAGAATTTGGAACGATTTACGCTAGCCGGAGAAGATCTTATCCCCGAAATAATAAAAAGAATTGAGGAGCGTAAGCGGCTGGAAGAGGAGCAAAAGATAGCCAACGAGCAGCAGCAGCAACAGAACAATGGTAGAGCAAGAGGCCAGGGACGTCAAATGCGTATGCCTAGTGGAAGCAACTAGTAAGTAGGCTTGTACGAGCCAAATACCACAGTTCAAACTGTTTGCTAAATTTCATTAAGCATAAAGATTATGTATAAAAGATATATACACGACGTAACCATCGCTGTTGAGTCCATACTGGCTAATAAGCTCAAGTCGATGCTTACGGCCCTGGGTATAATATTTGGTGTCGCTGCCGTTATCAGCATGATGGCCATTGGAAATGGGGCACAGCAAGAAATTTTGGAACAAATGAAGATGGTGGGTGTAAATAACATCATTATCAACCCCATTTTCGAAGAGCAGGAAGATGCTACCGACGGCGAGGGTGGCGAAAAGCAACGGCGCAAGTTCTCGCCGGGTCTAACCCTTCTCGACATGGAGGCTATACAGGAAATTATTCCTTCGGTTACAATGGCTAGCCCAGAGATTAGCCTAAACTCATTTGTTCAATACAGCTCGCATCGAATGCCTGCCAAAATTTTGGGCGTTTCGCCCGACTACTTCGAGCTGTTTAATCTACCCCTTGAGCAGGGTACATTTTTTACCGAATACCAGCTCGAGCACGGTATCCCGGTGTGTATTATTGGGGCAAATATCAAAAACAAGTTTTTTAGCACAACCAACCCCATTGGCCAGTACATAAAGTTTGGGCATGTTTGGCTACAGGTAGTTGGGATTCTCCAAAAAACCGATATTACCCTAACAGGCTTTGAGAGTGCTGGAGTAAATGTGTATAACGATAACGTGTATATCCCTGTTAAGACTATGCTCATGCGATACCAAAATCGCGGCTTGGTAAATGCACGAAAAACTCAAAGCACAGTGATCCGGGGTCGTGGTATGATTATGTTCGGAGGCTCAACCCAAACCCAATCGCAGCAGAACTACCATCAGCTCGATAGGATTATTGTTCAGGTTGAGAATACCGAGGATATTCCCTCAACTACAGACGTGCTTAGCCGCATGATGCTCCGCCGCCATGCAGGTGTAAAAGATTTTGAGATAATTGTGCCCGAACTTCTGCTAAAGCAACAACAGCGCACCAAGGATATCTTTAACATTGTGCTGGGTGCCATTGCCAGCATATCGCTGGTTGTGGGAGGTATTGGAATTATGAATATTATGTTTGCCTCGGTAATGGAGCGAATAAAGGAGATTGGTACCCGACTTGCCATTGGGGCAAAAAAGGCCGATATAGTTGCCCAGTTCTTATCGGAAGCCGTACTCATTAGCGTTTCGGGAGGGCTTATAGGGGTGATTCTGGGAATAATACTTTCGTTCCTGATCACACATTTTGCCGATATTCTAACCATCGTTTCACCCATCTCAGTAATTGTTGCCTTTGGCGTTTCGGCAGCGGTTGGGGTAATCTTTGGATTATCACCAGCCAAAAGAGCCGCCGAGCGGGATCCAATAGAATCGTTACGTCACGAATAGTTTCATAAAAAATTATAAAGCACGCCATGTTTTTAAAGAAAAAGTTATTAGCTGTTTCGCTGGTTCTACTAACCGCAAGCTGGGTGGCAGCCCAAGCGCCCAAAACAACGTTAACCCTCAACGAGGTGCTCGAAATGGCCA
This sequence comes from Tenuifilaceae bacterium, assembly GCA_034006965.1. Classification (GTDB taxonomy): domain Bacteria; phylum Bacteroidota; class Bacteroidia; order Bacteroidales; family Tenuifilaceae; genus Perlabentimonas. The sequence continues at coordinate 38,624 of JAVERU010000010.1, read as the reverse complement.
GAGACTACTCACCGCAGGCCATACTAGCCAAGCATCAGTTTAGGGCAGCATACTGGGAGCATAGAACCTACAAGGCTGAGTACCTACCAAGCATAACCCTTAACGGTACGCTACCAAGCTTTAACCGCAGCCTTATTCGATACCAACTCGAAGATGGTACCTACCGTTACATCGAGGAGAACTCAAATACCGCTTCGGTTGGCCTCTCGCTAAACCAGAATATCGGGGTAACTGGCGGTAGAATTTTCGCCAGTTCCAACCTTGAGCGAACCGATTTTTTTGGAGCGAATAAGGGAACCAACTTTATGTCGGTACCCATACAAATAGGTTTTAGCCAGCCCATTTTTGGTTTCAACGAGTTTAAGTGGAAGAGAAAGATTGAGCCACTTAAGTACTTAGAGGCAAAGCGTAGCTACATACAGTCGATGGAGAACATTGCGGGTGAGGCTATTCGCTACTTTTTCGACCTTGTGCTGGCACAGCAAAACCTGCAAACAGCGCAGCTAAACTACGCCAACACCGACACCCTTTACCAAATAGCTAAAGGCCGTTATAACATCGGGACTATAGCTGAAAACGAGCTGCTGCAGATGGAGCTTAGCTACCTTAATGCGGGAAGTTCGGTTAATGAGGCGGAGATTGATTTACAGCTAAAAAAATTCAGGTTGAAATCGTTCCTTGGAATAATTGATGATTATGATGTAGAGCTTATTGTACCCAACTATTTTCCCAAAACAACCCTACGTTTCGACCATGTATACACCTTGGCTAAGGAAAATAACCCCACCATGATACAGTTTGAGCGCCGGCTCATCGAATCGGATAGGAACGTGGCGCAAGCCAAAGCCAACCGAGGTTTTAGCGCCAACCTCTACGCAACCTATGGTTTAACACAGCGAGCCGAGGAGTTTCAGAATGTGTACGTTGATCCTATGGATCAGCAGGGTATTCGAGTTGGCCTTACCGTTCCCATACTAGACTGGGGCTTAGGCAAAGGTCGGGTTAAGATGGCCGAATCGAGCCGCGAGGTAATGCGAACCAATATACAGCAGTCGCTAACCGATTTCGAGCAGGATATCTACCTTAAGGTAATGGAGTTTAACCTGCAGGAAACCCAAATGCAGCTCGCATCGAAAGCCGACACCATTGCCCAAAGCCGATATAACGTGACCAAGGAGCGATTCCTAATTGGCAAAATTGATGTGATTGAGCTTAATATTGCTCAAACCGAAAGGGATAACGCCCGTAATAGGTATATTGCTGCTATGCGCAACTACTGGCAGTTCTACTACGAGATGCGCAAGCTTACCCAGTTCGATTTTATCCAGGAAAAGCCGCTGGAGGTTGAGTTCGAGGCGCTAATTCAGTAATCATCACTAAATAAACATAGCATAAGGCCGATCCCGACTTTGGGGTCGGCTTTTTTTTTAGCTGCAATTTACAGCTCAGCGATTAAGGGTAATGAGTCTTTACCTGAGAAAGCCTTAGCTAAGGAAGCTGTTTTACCCATTAATAACGTTAACCCATATTTTTGTTCACACCCTTCAACATCAAAAAAAATTACTATATTGCTTAAGGAACACACCAAACCATACGAAATTGGAATAATACTTTTGTAAGTATCAACCAGCAAAAATAACCTGTATGGATAGTGCCAAGGGAATACCTGATGAGGTGGCAAGGGAGCTAAAACTTCTGAAGGAGGAGAATGCCCGCCTTAGGTCTATTGTTGAAACTAGCGAGAGCCCCAATAGCAGTGCACTCCATGCGGAGCCGCTTATTAACCTGCAAAAAGAAAATGCCGAGCTCGAAAAAAAACTTTCGAACAATCAGCTGCTTATTGAAAATGCATTTGATGGCGTATTTCTGATGAGAGGCAGACATTTTACCTACGTTAATTCAAGATTTTTCAGCATTACAGGCTATTCAGAGGACGAATTAATTAGTTCAAAAATTGCTTTTATCGACCTGATTGCCGATAGATCAAAAAAATTTGTTGAACAAGTATTTGAGTCGAGAGAGAAAGGGAACACCAACGCAGTTAGGTACGAAATAGGGCTGAAGACTAAGAGCGGAGAGGAAAAGATTGTTGAACTGGCCTCGGTTCCGGTAGTTAGCTCAGATGCCATTATGCTCATGGGCATAATCAAGGACAATACCAAACGACGAAAAATGGAGCAGGAAATAAAGCGCCATACCCGCATTCAGTCGCTTTTAATGAACCTAAGCATTCGGTTTATCAACATACCCTACGACAACATTAAGCAGGAGGTAGATCATGCCCTTTCCGATATTGGGGAATTTGCCAGTGTGGATCGCGTGTATATTTTTGCATACGACTGGAACGCCAGCACCATGTCGAACACCCACGAGTGGTGTGCCCAAGGCATTGAACCGGTAATTGACACTCTCCAAGAACTCCCTACCAGTATAGTTCCAAGCTGGATAGAGGCACACATAAAGGGTAAGCCCATTCATATCCCTTCGGTTGCTGAGCTGAACAATGATGATAATGTGAAAACTTTGCTAAGGGAACAGAAGGTAAAGTCGATAATAACAATTCCAATGATGTTCGAGAACCAGTGCATAGGTTTTGTTGGTTTTGACTCGGTGATAAACATCAAACATTGGAACGAGCAGGAGATATCGCTCCTTCGGCTTTTTGCCGAGCTACTGGTGAATGTACAGATAAAAGCAAACTACGATAAGTGGCTAAAAGAGGCCAAAACAATGGCCGAAATCCGGCAGGCCGAAATTAGAAACATCATCGATTTTTCACCTGTAGGTATTGTGCACTTATCGTTAAGCGGCGAAATTCTTGAGATCAATCAAGCTGCCCTCAACATTATTGATGCTCCTTCCATCGACGACATTAAATCCAAAAACATTTTTGGACGGAGGGCGCTCGAAAAGATTGGACTCATTGATAACTTCAGGAAATGCATCGCCACAAAGTCGATGGTGAGCAAAGAGACGAAGTACTCAAGCACATGGGGTAAGGCCTCCTACGTCAGGTACAGCCTTATTCCAATTATTACCGATAATACAGTGCAAAGCGTTCTGGCTAATGTTGAAGATATATCGTCGATAAAGGAGACCGAGTATAAATTAATATCGCTAAAAGAAAGAGCCGAGGCCAGCGATAAGCTAAAAACCGCATTCCTTGCCAACATGAGCCATGAGATAAGAACACCAATGAATGCCATATGCGGGTTCTCAAACCTCCTCCTCGAAGACACCGTTACGGAAGAGCAGAAAAAAGAGTTTGTGGAGATAATCAACCTAAACGGGCATCAACTCCTGGGGATTATCAACGATATTGTAGATATATCGAAGATTGAGTCGGGGCAGGTAACCATATCCAAAGCAAAATTCTCGGTTAACAGCATGCTTAACGATTTAAAGTCGGTATTTTCACAAACGGCACGCATAAGGGGGCTAGAGCTTATCTGCACGTTGGCCCTCACCGACTCGGAGAGCATCATATTTACCGATGAGGTAAAACTATCTCAAATCCTCAACAACCTTATATTTAACGCCATCAAGTTCACCCAAACAGGCGAGGTTGAGGTTGGCTATAGGCTACAGGGGAGAAACCTGGAATTCTTTGTTAGGGATACGGGAATAGGGATTGAACCTGAGCAGGGTAGCCTAATCTTCGAACGGTTCCAACAGGTCGACAATACAACCAATAGCAGCAGGAAGGGTACAGGGTTGGGGTTGCCCATATCCAAAGCATTTGTTGAAATGCTAGGCGGTAAAATCTGGTTTCAGTCGACACCCAACGTGGGAACAATTTTTTACTTCACCATACCCTACATAAAAGGATTGAGTGTTGAGGGGGAGAAGTCTGCGCCTGCAGTCGAAAATTTTATATGGCCCGATAAAACTTTCCTTGTGGCAGAAGACGACGACCCCAACTACCAGTACCTCGAACACCTGCTAACACCCACTAAGGCCAAAGTAATTAGGGCTCACAATGGAAAACAGGCGGTAGAGATATGCCTTACGGAGAAAATAGACCTAATACTCATGGACATAAAAATGCCCACCATGAATGGCATTGAGGCAACAAAAGAGATACGTAGCCAAGGGGTAACCACACCAATCATTGCACAAACGGCATATGCATTCCAGGAAGACCGGGAAAACGCGTTAAGGAGTGGATGCAATCAATATGCAACAAAGCCTATCGAATCGGCTGAGCTATTCAGTATGATCCACTCGCTGCTACAGCCTAAATAAGAGCCATTTCAGGTATGGAAGCGACAAACTGCATCCAATCTGTTTCTTAACATCTACCCCACCCTTGCATTATTGAGCAGAGTTTTTCAGCTTTGATAAATTTTTCCACTTATTGAAAACTAAACAAAAACTATATGAAAGAGAGTAACGTGCAAATGAACCCCAACGAATTGGTTCAGTTCTTAAAAAAATCGCCATCGGAGTTCACCCGAAACGATATCGTTCGCTTCTGCGAAGAGAATGGCATTGAGATGATTAACTTCCGCTACGTGGCCGAGGATGGTAGGCTAAAAACGCTCAATTTTGTGATTACATCTAAAGAGCACCTTGAGACCATTCTAACCAACGGCGAACGGGTGGATGGCAGCAGCCTTTTCTCTTTCATTGAGGCTGGCAGCAGCGACCTTTACGTTGTTCCCCGCTACCGCACCGCATTTATAAATCCATTCGCTGAGGTTCCTACCCTCGATATCCTTTGCTTTTTCTACAACAACGAGGGCAAACCACTAGAGAGCGATCCTGGCTACGTACTACGCAAGGCCAGCGAGGAGTTTACTCGCCAAACGGGTTACAACTTTAAGGCACTGGGCGAGCTAGAATATTACATCATATCTCCTAAAGAGGATGCATTTCCTGGTGTAGATCAAAAGGGCTACCACGCCAGCGAGCCGTTTGCCAAGTTTGAGTTTATCCGCAACGAGGCGCTAAGGCTTATTGCCAAGGCAGGAGGCTGCATAAAGTACGGGCACTCAGAGGTTGGGTGTTTCTCCGACGAGGATATGTACTACGAGCAGCAGGAGATTGAGTTCCTCCCCACCTCGGTGGAGGAGGCAGCCGAACAGATGATATTGGCCAAGTGGATACTAAGAATGCTAGGCTACCGCTATGGTGTAGATATTAGCTACGCCCCTAAAATTACCGTAGGCAAAGCGGGTAGCGGAATGCATTTCCATATGATGCTCGAGAAGGATGGCAAGAACCTTACAGCCGAGAATGGCAAGCTCAGCGATTTAGCTAAAAAGATGATTGCCGGAATACTTAGCTCTGCCGACGCACTTACAGCCTTTGGAAATACTATACCAACCTCGTATCTCCGCCTAGTTCCGCATCAGGAGGCTCCCACCAACGTTTGCTGGGGCGACCGCAACCGCTCCGTGGTAATACGCGTTCCCCTGGGATGGTCGGGTGCAGGCAATATGATTCAGGATGCTAACCCCCAAGATAAGAGCGAAACCCGTAAGGGCGAGTCGAAGCAAACCTTTGAGTTTAGAGTTCCCGATGGCTCGGCCGATATTTATCTCACCCTAGCCGGACTGGTAGTTACTGCACTTAAAGGCCTTCAAATGCCTGATGCGTTAGAGGTTGCACAAAAGCTTTACGTTGATGTAAACATCTTTAAGCCTGAGTTTAAAGATAAGCTGGCCACGCTGGAGCAGCTGCCTGTATCGTGCTACGAATCGGCTGAGGCGCTTGACAACAAGCGAACAATTTTTGAGAACAACCATATCTTTCCACAAGGGCTTATCCAAAGCCGCATTGAGAAACTTAAATCGTATAACGATAAGGGGCTTAGTGAAAAGCTATATGGAAAGCATGATGAGATAAAGAAACTAGTAGATCAGTTTATCCATGTAGGGTAATCAGGATCAAACAGAAGCAAGGTAAAGGCGAGGCTATAACCTCGCCTTTGCTTTTGCGCCTTGCTAGGGGGCAAGTCGTTCTATCTCCCACGTCTCATTTAGGAAAGAAAACTGAATACGATCATGCAAACGATTGGGCCTCCCCTGCCAAAACTCAATTACATTGGGCGTAAGAGTATAACCGCCCCAGTTAGGCGGGCGCTTAATTGGCTTATTTGAGAACTCCTCCTGAAAATCCGACTTCAGATTATCGAGGTACTTCCTGCTTGGTATTACTTGGCTTTGAGGCGATGCCCACGCTCCAATTTTGCTTTTATCGGGTCGAGTTTCGAAATATTTATCGGAAAGCCTATCGCTGGTCTTCTTAAGAGTCCCCTCAATGCGAACCTGTCGTTCGAGCTCTGGCCAGTAAAATACCAGCGCACCGTAAGGATTTTGCAGTATCTGCCTACCCTTCTTGCTCTCGTAGTTGGTAAAAAAGGTGAAGCCAGTCGAACCAACATCCTTAAGCAAAACAACCCTTGCCGAAGGTTTTCCATCGAATGTGCTTGTGGCTAGGGTCATGGCCGTGGGCTCGTTGCAGTGCGAGTCAATGGCCTCTGAAAGCCATTGCTCAAAGAGGGCAATGGGGTTGCTAGCAACATCTACCTCATTTAAACTCCTCAGGTTATAGTCCCTACGAATGTCCGATATGCTCTGTTTCTTCATAGCTTAGCTTTTTGGTCAAACTACTTTTGGCCGATGCAATGCTGGCATTGATCTCGAATCCAACAATTAGCCCAATGGCGTTGAAAAAAATCCAAATCATAAGCGCCAGCAGGCTGCCAATAGATCCGTATAGCTTGTTATACTGCCCAAAGTTGTTTACATAAAACGAAAACCCTAACGATGTAACCAAAATCATTGCTGTTGCCATAATCGACCCTGCAGAGATGAACCTAAACTTGGTTCGTTTGGCGGGTGCCATATAGTAAAGCAGCGAAATGGAAAAAAAGAAGATGCAAACAATAACAAACCACCTGATTACAACAATAACATAGTAGGTAAAGTTTAGCTGAAGAAACTCTTTTTGTACCAAAATATCGAGCAGGAACTGTCCAAACAGAACCAGCATAACGCCAAGAGTAAGTAGCAGGGGCAGTAAGAATGTTAGAAAAAAAGCAATTAGATGCTGGTTAACAAATCCACGGGTTTCGATGGTGTGGTAAGTAGCATTAAAGGCATTGATTAGGGAACTTACACCATTATGGGCAAAAAAAACCGCCGCTATAAAGCCAAATGAAAGTAATCCCCAGCTTCGCTGGGTTACCACCTCGGTAAGAGTACTCTCCACCAACGAGAAAGCTGTAATAGGCAACAACTCCTCCACCAGCTCGAGTAGCTGCTGCTGAAAGTTACTAACAGGTATATACGGAATAAGCGTGAATAGGAAGATGATGGTTGGGAAAATAGCCACAAAAAAATCGAAGGCAACAGCCGAGGCTCTTGTGGTTATGCTACCTCGGATCAACCCTCGACCAAAAAAGGCAACCACATCGTATATGGGAACCCCATCGAAACCAATAAAACTAACTCGCTTGGCCTTGCGAACTGCAAGCCTAGCATAAATGGAAGCTCGCCGTATCATTTGCCCCAACGATTTTTCCCAGCTATGCTTTGCAAGCATTACAGTGTGTTTTAAGTTATCTATACTTTCTTCAGATTCATATCTAGGCTCTTAATCTGGTGGGTTAGCGCACCCACTGATATGAAATCGACCCCTGCCTCAGCATATGCGCGAATCGTATCAAGGGTAATTCCACCTGACGATTCCACCTCGAATCGGCCGTTGATCAGGGCCACAGCTGTTCGGGTATTCTCAACGCTAAAGTTATCGAGCATTATACGCCTTACCCCCCCCATTTCAAGCACCTGCTGAATCTCATCAAAGTTACGAGTTTCTACCTCGATGTCGAGCCTCCGGCCAGTTGATTTCAGGTAATTATTTGCTTTTTCGATAGCCTGCTTAATCCCACCAGCAAAATCTACGTGGTTGTCCTTAAGCATTATCATATCGTAAAGCCCCATACGATGGTTATGCCCACCACCAATACGTACTGCCAGCTTATCGAACACCCGCATGCCGGGTGTAGTTTTCCGGGTATCGAGGACCTTGGCACGGGTTCCCTCAATACGCTTAACATAGGTATTGGTTTGGCTAGCAATTCCGCTCATGCGCTGCATCACGTTGAGCACAATTCGCTCTGCCTGTAGCAGGGAGTGAATGCGCCCCATGGCGCTAAACCCAATATCGCCATGCTTTACCAAAGCACCATCGGTTAGAAAGGGCGTAAAGTTGATTTGGCTATCAATCCGATGATAAATCCTCTGAGCCACCTCCACTCCAGCCAGTATGCCCGAATCCTTTAGCATAAGGTGCACCTCGCCCTTTGCATCGGAGGGTATGCATGATAGCGATGAATGGTCGCCATCGCCAATATCCTCAGCAATGGCAAGATCAATAAGTTTGTCTTCCAACGACATCAACATACTTTTATTGGTAATGGGTTGCGAAAGTAATGATAAAAAAGCATAAGGCATTAACCCCGCTCAATTCGAATCTGATGGATTAACAACTTGCTCTTATCGGTTTTCATAAAAACCGAAACCCTGTAGCTACCCGATTGAGTAACTAATGTTCCGATGGCAAAGCTAGTGTTACCCTTGTTGCCTTGATGGTTAACCCTAAAGGAAGTTGGCTTGTTGCGTGTAAAAAAATCTTTCAACAGCAGCTCCGCTTGCAGCTTACTATAGATATTCTCCTCCTCCAGCAGTTCCAACTCAACCGTTGGGTTTAGGTGTTTTGCCAACTCACTTGAGTTACCCTCCGCAAATACCTTTGTAATGATCTCAAGAAAACTATCGGTTGACTCCTGAGGGGCGAAACCACTAAAAACCACAGCGAACGAAGCTATAATCATAATGGTTCTCAATTTACTATTCATAATCTTATGGTTTATTTCTGTTCGGTTAAGCTAAAAATTAGATCAGAAGATTAGAAGCAACAAAATGTATGCCCCTAATACGAAAAGCACTCAATATTTACGGGAAGCAAACCCTAGTTCTTACCAGCACTGTAATGTAACCAAAAACCCGAGCTGTAGCTGCAGGTATTTGTAAAAATAGCAAATGTATGTGTGTTTTCAAAGCTTTCATTAGCCCAATCCCATGATAAAGTATGCTCCTTTACCCCAACCCTTGGGGGGGATTACCCCCAATTGCTTGCAAGACCTTGGTTTCAAAAGCCCATGGCAATTTACAGGATCGCACAAACATTTTTGGAGATAATATTATAAAATCGTTATTTTACCCTTAATTGATTACAAGCTGCAAACCGGGAGTGAAAATAACAATAATAGCCATAGGGAAAACAAACATTGGCTTTGTAATACAAGGGGTTGACGAGTACATAAAGCGTTTAAAACGCTATGTAAAGGTTGAACTGCAGATAATTCCAGATGTAAAAAACAGCAAAAGTTTATCTGTACCCCAGCTTATTCAGAAGGAGGAGGAACTACTAATTAACGCATTAAGCATAGATGCGCACACCGTTCTGCTAGACGAAAGGGGAAAGCAATGTACATCATTGGAGCTGTCGTCGCTAATTGAGAGCAAGATGATAAGTGGCACCAAGGAGCTGGTTTTTGTTATTGGGGGAGCATACGGCGTTTCCGAGGCAGTGAAGCATCGAGCAAACGAGCAGCTCTCGATGTCGAAATTAACCTTTTCGCACCAAATGATACGCCTTATACTGGCTGAGCAAATTTACCGAGCCATGACAATCATCAGAGGAGAACCCTACCACCATGAGTAGATTGTGGTGAAATCGGTTCGATTTTTGCTGTAACCAGCCTTTGTCCGGAAAGGCATTGCAATACAAAATCTAACTTTATAAAACAACCATTGTGAGTAGTAGGAACATTAGAATTGCTATAATAGTGATCTTTTTGCTATCACTAGCATCCTTTATCACAATTCCCTACACCTCGCAAATACTTACCCGTAAGCTAGCCACCCCACCCCAAATATCCCGTGCTAGGGATGTAATAATGGAGCGAACCAACGTGGGTATGCAGGTTACTAAGGATTTAATTAACGAAGCATTCGACAATGGGTTTATAAGCGCTTTTGGCCTACTGTCGGAGTCGGAGTGGGAAACGCTACAGGACCAAGGGCTAGCAGTTTTTCTGTTTAAAGATGATGTGCTGGAGCTATGGTCCGAAAACATGGACATCGGCCATGTTGAGGAGCTCTCGAACAAGCTGGTAAAGGTTCAGAATACCTGGTGCATCTCGTACTGGATTGCCCGAGATGAAATTAAGGGCTTACTCCTGGTTAAGCTACGGTACAACTACCCCTACCAGAATAAGTTTTTACAAAACGAGTTTCATCGCTCCATCAATTTTCTAAAGGACTACAACCTTTCTCCATTACCCGTTGAAGGTTCGTTCCCCGTTGCGCTGTTTGGCAATGCCCCCGTGTTTTACCTGAGCTACATCCCTAGAGATTTTGATGAGGAGAGGGAGAACTTTGTGGTAATCCTTTACCACATTGGCTTTTCCCTGCTACTTCTTGGAATCTACTGTCTGTTCTGGTTACCCTTTTTCCGGAAAAGAAAAGCCATGAGCATCATACTCTTAATCCTCACGCTTGGGGGTATAAGATTCTCGATTATGTACTGGCAGATCATACCACAGGGTGACTGGAAAATCTTTAGCCCTGAGATATTTGCCTACTCATGGCTTACACCCTCATTGGGCGATTTACTAATAAACACTGTACTAATATTTGGTATTATTGCCTACTGCTTTAGAACAGTTCGTAATTCATCCCTCACTAGCATTACCCAAAGAAAGATCGTGGGTTTTATTTTTGCTCTAGTATCGTTCATCGCGCTATTTACTACCGATAGCCTTATCTCTATCCTTGTACATAACTCAACAATAACCCTTGAGGCCTACCGCATCTTCAATCTAAACATCTACACTGGCCTTGCATACCTTATTGTTTCGATATGGTTTATAAGCGCAATACTTTGTGCTCACTGTGCTACCCGTACCATGACATCTTTCCCCCGAAGGGTAAGGGTATCCATATGGTTCGCTGGGCTTGCATTTAGCCTAGCCACAGTAGCTCCAATAGCTGGTTTACCATCGATATATGGAACAACCCTGGCCGTGCTGGTCATTGGGCTAATTCATTATTTCTACAGATCATCAAAGGCGTTAAACGTAAATCTATTCCTAGCCCTTATCCTACTGCTATCGTTGTATACCGTGCTGCTAGTATCAACCAACTCCGAGGCAAAGGACAAGGAGATTCGTAAGATTCTTGCCATTAACTTGGCCAACGAGCGCGACCCCGTGGCAGAGGTAATATTCCCACAGATTACCCGTAAGATGTATGCAGATGAGACCATCCTGTACTATCTCGACAATATTTCGACCCACGAAGGTGAACTTTACACTCACCTGAACGAGAACTATCTAAATAGCTACCTAAAGAAGTACGATTTCCAGATAACCGTATGCTTAAGCACCTCAAACATTTTCCTTGAGAATACTGGTGAGGTTTTGGGTTGCTATGATTTTTTTGAGAGCATGCTCAACGAGTATGGTATGCGGATTCCTGGCACCAGCTTTTTCCACCTTAACAACCAGAATGGACGCATTAGCTACCTGGGGATGATTGAGTACGTTCTGCCCGATGGCGATGAGATATGCATCTACCTTGAGCTCGACTCAAAGCTAAGCCATGAGGTGCTTGGCTACCCCGAGCTGCTGCTGGATGGTAAGGTTACGGGCCGTTCAATCTTCTCCAGCTACTCCTCCGCCAAGTATTTCAACGGCCAGCTTATTGCCCGAACTGGCAACTTCGACTATCCGCTGTACAATACCCATAAGGCCGACTCCGCCAGCAGCTACACCTTTATCGACGATAAGAACTTTAACCACCTAATGTACACCAACGATAGCGAGATAGAGCTGTTCCTAAGCCGTCCCAAGGAGAACCTATTCAATGTTACAGCCTCATTCGCATGGGTTTTTCTGTTTTTTTACGTTACGGCAATAGTATGGCTTTTGCTAGGTGGCTTACCCGTTGGCTTTAACTTTAAGGTGCCCAGCCTGAAGAACAGGATTAGGTACACCATGGTGCAGCTGCTATTCCTTTCGCTAATTATGGTGGGAATGGTAACCATAACCTACAGCGTTAAAGGGTTCGAGAGTAAAAACTACGACAGCCTAAACGAAAAGCTGCTATCGGCCAAGGTTGATATTGAGGATAACCTGGTATCACAGGACGCGTTACACCCCGATTATACCGAGTACCTTACCCATTACCTCATCAAACTTTCGAATGTATTGCGCTCCGACATAAACCTATACAGCTTGAGTGGCGAGCTAATTGCCACCTCGCGCCCCGAGGTATTTGAGCGGCAGCTCATTGGTACCGACATGCATCCGCTCTCGTACTACGAGCTGTCAACCAAGTACAGCCCCAAGCTTATACATACCGAGCAGATAGGGAAAATGGAGTACCTGTCGGCTTATGCTCCCATTTTCAACAACCAAAACCAGATAGTAGCCTACCTCAACCTACCCTACTTCACAAGGCAGGGTGAATTCATGGAGGAGGTATTCTCGGTAATTGTAGCCCTGGTGAACATCTACGCGCTGCTAATCCTATTCGCCATATTTGTTGCCATTGTAATTAGCAATCAAATATCAAAACCGTTGGAGCTAATTCGTGAAAAGCTGGGTACGGTGAACCTAGATAAGCATAACGAGACTATTAGCTACGTGGGGGATGATGAGGTAGGACAGCTTGTGGCCGAGTACAACCGAATGGTTGGTGAGCTGGCCGAAAGTGCTAAAAAGCTGGCACAAAGCCAGCGGCAAAGCGCTTGGCGCGAAATGGCTAAACAGATCGCCCATGAAATTAAGAATCCGCTAACCCCAATAAAGCTTAACCTACAGTACCTAATTAGGGCTAAGAAAAATAATCAACCCGACTGGGATAACCTATTCGAGAAGTTTGCCGATTCGCTAATCGACCAGATTAACTCCCTTAGCAATATTGCCACCGAGTTCTCAAACTTTGCCAAAATGCCCGTGGGCCAGTTTAAGCACATTGTGCTTAACGGGATAGTAAATGATGCGGTGAACCTTTTCTCGGCCTATCCCAACATATACGTCGAGAAGAATATACCAGATGAGGAGTTTCCCATTTACGCCGACAAGGAGCAGCTTAGCCGCGTATTTGTTAACCTGATAAAGAATGCCGTACAGGCCATTGGTCGCAAGGAGGACGGTCACCTAAGGGTGTCGGTTGTAAAATCAGAGCCCAACATCAGGGTGATTATTGAGGACAACGGTACAGGCATTCCCGATGAGGTGGCCCAAAAGCTATTCACCCCAAACTTCACAACCAAATCGGGTGGTATGGGACTTGGTCTTGCCATCAGCAAGGGTATCATTGAGGTGATTGGCGGGCGTATATGGTTCGAAACTACACCTGGCCTTGGCACCAAGTTTTTTGTGCAGCTCCCCATAACGCCCAAACAGTAGTATGCAGCAGGTTAAGCTATGCCCAACATGGTGAAAAGCAGTACAGACCATTCCTAAATTATTAAATCAATTTATGAGAAAATCGTACTAATTCTTACTATCTTTGCAGCCCAAAAAAATTGTAATTCAGCAAGATGACACACAAATCGGGTTTTGTAAATATCATCGGTAACCCCAACGTGGGCAAATCGACCCTAATGAATGCCCTAGTGGGCGAGCGGCTTTCCATTATCACCAGCAAGGCACAAACCACACGCCATCGCATCATGGGCATTGTGAATGGCGATGATTTTCAGATAGTATACTCAGATACTCCCGGTGTGCTTAAACCCGCATACAAGCTTCAGGAGTCGATGATGCGCTTTGTAATGACCGCCCTGGAGGATGCCGATGTAATACTGTACATCACCGATACGCAGGAGACCCCCAATAAGAATCAGGAATTTTTGGATATCCTGAGTAAGCAAAACAAACCCATTATACTTGTGATAAACAAGGTAGACCTGAGCGACCAAGCCAAGCTGGAAAGCCTAGTGGAGCTATGGCATAGCATGCTGCCCACGGCTTCAATTATTCCTGCTTCGGCACTACATAAATTTAGCCTCGATGCAATACTAAGCAATATCCTTAGCAGCCTCCCCGAGGGGCCTGAGTTCTTCCCAAAGGATACCCTAACCGACAAAACCCTTAGGTTTTTTGCCTCCGAAATTATACGCGAAAAGGTGCTCACAACCTACCAAAAGGAGATACCCTACTCGGTTGAGGTTGTGGTTGAGGAATACAAGGAGGAACCAAGTATCGATAGAATTAGGGCTCTAATATTTGTTGCCCGCGATTCGCAGAAGGGCATCGTCATTGGCCATCAGGGTAAAATGCTGAAAAAGGTTGGCACAGAAGCGCGCTTGGAGCTGGAAAAGTTTCTTGACAAGAAGGTGTTTCTTGAACTCTACGTAAAGGTTGATCCCAACTGGCGCGACGACGATGCCAAGCTTAAACGGTTTGGTTACTTATAGGCTAAGGTTGATGAGTGAAATATTGGATTGGATAACTGACTGACCCTGCCTTTGCCGCCAGGCGGGTTGAGTGATTGATTGAATGATTGAATGATTGAATGATTGAATGATTGAATGATTGAATGACCCTGCTTGCCAGCAGGCAGGCTGCCTGTCTGGTTATGCTTCGCATCCCGAGATCAAGTTGAATGATCTGCCAAAGGCAGACAGGTTGCCTACCTCAGAATGCGGCGCTTAACAAGGAGTGATTGATTGAACGTAGGGGTTGATAAGGGAAGTGCAGTAGGTAGTCGATGTGTTTAAAGGAAGAAATAAGCAAACATTACCGTTGTTGGTTAGCGGTACCGAAAATATTAAGATTATTAGTAATGGCAAACATAGTAGCAATTGTAGGAAGGCCCAACGTGGGTAAATCGACGCTTTTTAACAGGCTAGTTGGACAACGCAAAGCAATAGTTGACCCGACATCTGGGGTTACCCGCGACCGCATTTATGGCAAGTCCGATTGGAATGGAATTGATTTTTCGGTGATTGATACTGGCGGATGGATTACAAATTCCGACGATATCTTTGAGGAAGAGATCCGTAAGCAGGTAAAATTAGCCATTGATGAGGCCGATGTAATACTATTCCTTGTAGATGTGGCTACTGGCATTACCGACATGGATACCGAGGTGGCCAACCTTCTCCGCCGTACCGAAAAAAAGGTGTTACTCGTTGTAAACAAAGTTGACAACCACCTGCGTCAGTTCGATGCTTACGAGTTCTACAATCTAGGGCTTGGCGATCCATTCACCGTATCATCAATTAATGGTAGCGGCACAGGAGACCTGCTTGACGAAGTGGTAAAATCATTTAGCAAGGTTGATGATGACGAGGAAGAGCTGGAGATCCCCAGGATATCAATTGTAGGCAGACCCAACGTGGGCAAATCGTCGCTAATTAACGCCCTTGTTGGCGAGGAGCGAAACATTGTAACCCCCATTGCCGGAACAACCCGCGACTCGGTACATAGCCGATACAACAAGTATGGCCACGACTTTATAATGATTGACACAGCTGGCCTGCGCAAAAAGGGCAAGGTAACCGAAGACCTAGAGTTCTACTCGGTGCTACGCTCGGTGCGAACCATCGAAAATTCAGATGTCTGCATCCTTATGGTAGACGCCACACAGGGAATTGAGGCGCAGGATTTGAACATCTTCAACCTTATCGTTCGTAATCGCAAAGGCGTTGTGCTAGTGGTTAACAAGTGGGATTTGGTTGAGAAGAATCACAAAACCACGGCAGAGTATACCAAGGCCATTAAAGAGCGCATTGCACCCTTTCAGGATGTGCCAATTGTATTCACCTCAGCCATTACGAAGCAGCGCATACTAAAAGTGCTTGAGGAGGCCATGATGGTTTACCGAAACCGAACACAGCGCATATCCACATCGGAGCTTAATGAGTTTACACAGGAGGTGGTTGACGCTTATCCCCCACCAGCATGGAAAGGGAAATTCATCAAGATTAAGTACGCCACCCAGCTGCCAACCCACGCTCCGTCGTTCGCATTCTTCTGCAACTTACCTCAGTACGTTAAGGAGCCATACAAGCGTTACATCGAGAATAAGATCAGGGAGCGATACAACTTTTCGGGAGTACCAATGCAGATATTCTTTAGGAAGAAGTAGGGGGAGGAGATCGGTAATCGGTGGGCGGTAATCCCTGACTGCCTTGATGTCAGTCAGCAGGGGTAATCGGTGAACAGTGGTCTGTTGCTACTTGCAAGCTGTGGGGTAAAATTTCGATTATGGTTACCACATTGCCTTGAATGTAGTAAGTTGAACATCGAATGTCGAACGTTAAAGATAGGGATGAGCAGGGGTTTTCGCTAGAATACAATGATCAATTGTGTCCTATCACTTCGTAACCTGCTTGCAGGCAGGATCATTATTCGTTATTCTCATGACCCGTTTACTTTTTCAGGTACTTACTAATTAGGGTAAACAGCTGCATCCTATCGATGGGTTTTGAGATGTAATCATCGCATCCAGCCTCAATGGCCTTGTCCCTATCGGAGGCAAAGGCGTATGCCGTTTGGGCAATTACGGTTAAATCCTTTCGTATTTTTTTTATCTCCCCTGTTGCCTGGTACCCATCCATACCGGGCATTTTAATATCCATAAGCACCATATCAATATTGGGGTTGTTCATCACCATATCAACTGCTTGCATTCCGTTTTTTGCCCAAAGGATTTTGAATTCATGCCCCACGAAAAGTTCACGGATATACATAAAATTCACCTCATCATCTTCGGCTACAAGTAGATTAACCCCAACGGGCACACTGTTATCACCTTTCTGAGCAGCAGCAGCATCATCCGTAACATCATTCTGTTCCAAGGGTTTGTAGGGCAATGTGAAGTGGAACGTAGATCCTTTGCCAGGGGTCGACTCTACCCAAATATCCCCACCCATCTTTTTAATGTAGGCTTTGGATATGGCTAGCCCCAAACCGGTACCCCCAGTTTGTTCGGCCAATCGGGTTTCGACCTGACTAAAACGTTCAAAAATAGTTTCGAAATGCTGATGTGAGATACCCACCCCGGTATCTTCAACAAAAAAATGTAAAAAATCTTTCTTCAGAAAGTAGCCAAACTTTATCTCACCCTCCTGGGTAAATTTAATTGCGTTGTTCAATAGGTTGCCAACTACCTGCTTAACGCGAGCCGTATCGATGATAATGTTAGATTCCTCATCGGGTAAGCCCTTAGAGTACGAAAACTCGATGTTTTTTTCCTGAACCTTTGGTTTGAAAAGCAGGAATTGCTCATGCATTAGCTGGTTCAGGTTGACCTCAGAGTAGGAAATGGTTATCTGGTTAGCCTCAATTTTCGAGATATCAATCAAATCGTTTATAATGCTAAGTAGCTGGTTGCCACACCCCTGCACAATGTCTACATACTCCTTCACCTCCGCATCCGATAGTTCCGGGTTGGTTAGAAGCTGTGAAAATCCAAGTATACCGTTCATGGGTGTTCGAATCTCGTGGCTCATGTTGGCAAGGAATGCACTTTTGAGCCTATCGCTCTCCTCGGCCTTCTGCTTGGCCTCATATAGCTCCTCGTTAATAACTCGGTACTCCTCGTTCTGCGCCTCTATTTCGTGGGTTTTGTGAATCAGCTCCTCCTCCACAGCTTTGCGATCGGTGATGTCGCGATAAATTCCATAAACGGCAATTTTTCCACCATGAAAGTAGATGGGATGCCCCAGGATTGAAACATGCACCAGCGACCCATCCTTTCGCATTCTAACGGTTTCCTTCATAATGGTATCGCCTTTGGCAACTGCATTGGTAAGCTCCTGCCCCTCTTTTTTAAAATCGTTGGGAACAATTAGGCTGTTGATAGGTTTGCCCACCATTTCGTCTTCGGTATAACCAAATAGTCGAGAAAATTCTGAATTCGCCCTGATGATACAGTCGTTCACATCAAGCACCACTATGCCCTCGGGCGAGCTCTCGAATAGCTGTTCAAAGTAAGTCCTTTCCAGCTCAACTTGCTCTCTCGACCTTTTGCTTTCGGTAATATCATCGTATGTGCCAAGGATACCAATAACCTCGCCCCGCTCATTTTTCAATGGTATTTTGCTGGTTTTGAGCCAAATAATTTCGCCAGTAGGCGTAGTTTGAGGTTCTTCATAGTTTAACTTAGGCTTACCTGAGGCCATAACAGCCCTATCGGCGGTTTGGTAAAGGGCTGCCTCGTTTCGCCAGCCCATATCAAAATCGGTAAGCCCAACCAAGCTATTGGGGTTATCAAAACCCGCATCCAAGGCAAATGGTTTGTTGCAGCCAAGGTATCGAAGGTACCTATCCTTCCAGAAAACGCGCACGGGTATTGTGTCGAGAACGGATTGTAGCAGGTTTCTTGATTCGCGCAGCTCGCTCTCCATAAGCTTACGGTCCGATATATCCATATGGGTACCCACAATCCTTTGCGGATTTCCGGCATCATCCCACTCTACAATTTTACCACGGGCATGAATCCATCGCCAAGTTTTATCCTTTGCTCTAAGCCTAAACTCTAGGTTAAACTCGGGCAGCTGATCCTTTAGGTACTTCGAAAGCACCTCCTTGCTGGGCACCAAATCGTCGGGGTGTAAAAGGTTTTCCCAGCTTTTGGGGCTCGACTCAAATTCTCCAGGTTCGTAGCCCAGCATGGTGTAGTATCGATCGCTGAAAAACATTGTGTCGTCAATAAGGTTCCAATCCCAAAGACCATCGTTAGTGGCTTCAATTACATAGCGGAAACGCTCCTCGCTTTGTTTGTGCATCTCTTGCCACTGCTTGCTCTCGGTGATATCTCGCGAAATTCCAAAGGTTCCAATTATATTGCCTTTGTTATCATAAAATGGTGCTTTTGTTGTCGAGACCCAGGTAACAGACCCGTCAGGCCAAGTTTCACGCTCCTCAATCCCCACGATGGGTTTACCTGTTTCTATTATTTTTTGCTCAATATCGAAGGCCATTTGGGCATGCTCAGGCGAAAAGAAATCGAAGTCGGACTTTCCCACAATCTCATCAACACGGCTAAGGCCAAACCGTTCTATCACATTTCGGCATGCACGAATAAACTTGGAATCCAAATCCTTGAAGTAGATTTGATCCACCACATTCTCCATCATGTTTTGCATGAGGAGCTGCTCCTGATCCAATGCCCTTTCGGCTGCCTTACGGGGGGTGATATCCCTTACAATTGCCTGTATGAATTGTTTTGTGCCTAAGGACAAAAGGTTAAGGCTAATCTCTGTGTCAATAGACTTACCCTTAACATCCTGATGTACCCACTCGAAGAAGAGCGACTCGCCGCTATATGCTCGTCGGATATACTCCATCGACATGCTGGAGGAGGGCTCTCCGCTGGGCTGAAATTCGGGTGAGAAATGGGCGGGAGTCTTCCCAATTATCTCGCTCTTGGGGCAGCCAAACATCAACTCTGTTCTGTGGTTACAGTCGATGAACCCCTTTGAATCCATCAAAAAGATGGCATCATTTGCAAAATCGAATAGGGCTCGGAACTTGGCCTCGTTCGTTTCAATCTCTTGCCTAACCCTGTTGCGCTCAGTTATATCACGAACAATTGCTTGGTAGGTTCCATCGGGCAACAGCTTGGAGTGCATTTCGACAACTAGGGTTGCGCCATCGGGTCTAACTAGCTTTCGCTCATTAACAACCGTTTGCCCCTTGTTCAAAAGGTCGAATCGAAATGGTTTTTCTTCAACAACCTTGGGGTCGAAAAAGGCAGCAATATGCATTCCAACCACCTCTTCCCTCGATCGATTCGAAATCTCCAGGAAGCGCCGGTTTGTTTCAATCACAATCCCTTGCATGTTACCAATTACAAAGCCATCAACGGCAAACTCAATAATATCTTTATACCGCTTTTCGCTTTCTACAAGGGCCTGCTCAAACCTAACCTGTTCTTGAATATTTCTGAACTCTGTTACCCTAACCACATTACCCTTGTATGGTATTTGCTTACCTCTAATCTCAAGGGGGTATTCCAATCCAGCTTTAGTCACGCCAACTGATCGGTATGGTTTTTCGTAGCCCAAAGAAATTTTTTGAACTACGTGCGCGCGCTCATGCAGTGCTATAAGTTGCAGCCCGTCCATTCCAATCAACTCCTTGATTGAATAGCCTGTCATACCGGCAAGTGCCTGATTGGCTTCGATAATAATACCTTTGTCATGCATGGCTATGCCGCCAAATGATGCTTCGGCTAGCCCCTTAAACCGCTCGTTACTTTCGTAAAGGTTTCGCTGCAGCTTGCTAGCCTGTTTGGCTTGCGTAAAAGCTATGACAATCCTTTGTGAGTCATCTTTACCCGAATCACTTAAGCCCTTAATCGATACCGAATACCACACCCAACTGCCATCGGGCTTTTTAAAACGAACCTCCCTGTTTACCGCAGATTTGACATCTTTAAGGCACTCATCTATATCATACCTATCGCTAGGGTTCACTAGGTCGAGCCATTTCTCTTCGGAAACTTCGTCAGTTGGATAGCCCAACTCGCTTACAATGCTTTGATTATTTGATATCACCTCTTGTTTTGAAGTATCCCAAATCATTGCAGTAGTTGGGAGCATGGCAAGTAAAGAGCGGTAGGTTGAAGATGGGCTATGCATAGTATTTTGCCATTAAGGGTAACGCTTATAAAACCTTAAATGTAGACAAAAAACCATAAAACCTAAACTTATTTTCTCCAATTTAAGGGCTATGTACACAAACAATAATATGAATAGCTAAGATTCTCGAAGCGGAGGATGATCAGCTTGCCAAGGGTATTGTGAAATAGATTGTAGTACCCTTACCCTCCTGACTCTCCACCCAAATATCACCTCCATGCTTCTCGATCAGCTCTTTGCAAAGGATGAGCCCAAGCCCGGTGCTGGGCTCATTGTTGGTTCCCAAACGAGACACCTTGGTACTGATGCTAAAGAGGTTATTCTTAATATGATCGGGCATACCAATCCCTGTGTCGATAACCGATATCACCACAAAACCCTTACTGTTTGGTTCCGCCCCAAGGGTTAGGGTTCCCCCATTGGGGGTGAATTTTATGGCATTGGATATAAGGTTTCGGAAAACCGTTCGAAGGGACTCCTTATCGGCAAGCACAAACAACTCCGAGGAAATGGTGTTGATAAGGCTTACCCCTTTTTGCTCTACCATATGGTCTACAATTGCCCTCACATCACCAAGCAGTGAAGCTAGGTGTAGGCGTTGTGGATCGAACTTTTTGTGACCTCGTTTTACGATTGCCCAATTCAATAGGTTATCGAGCAGCTCGTATAAGTTCTTTGCCGTTATGTTGATTGATTTAACAATGCTCTCCAATTCATCCTTATCAATCTCATCTATCCCGCCCGACATAAGTTCAGTAAGACCTATAAACCCCTGGAATGGCCCCTTTAGATCATGAGCTATGATTGAGAAAAACTTGTCCTTTTCAGCATTTACCTTTATCAACTCCTCATTCTGCCGTAGTATCTTAGCCTCAACCTGTTTCCTGTGATTAATGTTCTGGGTAATCCCTATGAAACGTAATGGCTTGCCCTGCTCATCGCGTTCCACAACCCTTGCGAAGGTTGCAACCCATTGGTAGCTCCCCTTTTTATCTCTAATTCTAAAATCCTTTGAGTATACTGGGGTAATTCCCTCAAAATGCTCCTCAAGACTCTTCAACACGTTGGGTAAATCATCGGGATGAATCATCCTGTATATCCCATCCATATCCTTAGGCACTTCATCATCGGTATACCCCAACTCTAAATAAACCCGATTACCTCCTACCCTAGAACCTGTAATCAGATTGTTTTCCCATGCATCTAACCCTGCTGCTTGTGATGCAAGTTCAAGCCTGTCGGTTGCTGCCCTTAGCTTTGCTTCCGAAAGTCTTTTGGCGGTTACATCCTTGAGTACTACGAGATACCCTACGCTTTGACCATACTCATTATTAATAACCGAATGAACAGACTCGATATAACGCTCGTTATGTTTTACCAAATGCATCTTATTGAGAGCTTTTGCATTGGTAAGGTTAACTTTGTATGGAAGAACATCATGAATACTTCGCATCAAAGGGTTTGAGTCTTTTAGCCCAAGAATTTCGATAGCCGAATGGTTTATGTCAACCACAACTTCCTTTACATCGGTAACAATTATACCATCGGGTAAGTTGTTGAATAGAGTATTTAGCGCGATGGGCTTTACGGTGAAGAAATTTTTGGAGTACAATCCCCAAAAAAACAGGATACCCGAAAACGCAAAAGTTAGAGGAGTGATATCAATATTTGTAAATGGCGTAAACCCACCGGCATACAGTATATTTGCCAACAGTGGAATTGTACTGCTTACCAAGATTAACCATATAGTGCCCCTTTGGTGTTTTGAGCTATGCAAAAGCATCCTCAAAAAAACAACAATGGCAACTATAGTGAGAAAATACGAGTAAATTGTATGCACCCACCACCATACGCCATGGAGCGACCTGTAAGCCAAAAACGATTCCACAAGGCCCTCTACACTCCTAGCGTAAAACAGATGATGATACCTATTGGTTGCAAGAATTACAATGGAAAGGATTGGGATAATCCAAACCGGCCAGGTCATCCAACTCTTCACCTTATAAAGGCTCTGCGAATACTCCAACGCAAAGTAGAGCAGCCAAACTGGTACCGATACAATGCCAATGTAGCGAATTACATTAAAAACCTTCTGTTCCGCCTCGCTGGTCAGCTGAAGCTCCACCGCAGCGGCAAAGCACCAAACCGAAACCGAAAACAGTAGCCAAGCTAACGAAGGCGCCTCAAGCGACTTACGCTTAAGCCAAGCGTAAACAGCAAGTATTGCCGAAAGTACGCCGGCAAGCAATAGAGCTGTTATAAGTGCACCAATATTCATTATAAGTAGGCTAGGCAAAAAGGTTTGCAATCAATATTTACACAATATACATAATATTTACTTTACTATGGGCGATGATAATAAAAATGTTTTACGACACAATCTGCACAAACCCGATCACGTATCACCAATTGAGTCAACAACTTCCAAAATACTTGAATAGGACGATAAGAATAGCAGGCTTGCTAATTCGCACTAAAAAACATTACTTTGAGGTGATTGTAAAAGACCTCTGCAAATCAGCAGCTAGCAGAACGATATTACCAAACATTTAAATCACCTTTTTAATGAAAAAGATTCTCATACTGGGTGCCGGAATGGTATCGAAACCCATAGTTGTTTATCTACTTAACAAGGGATACCAAGTTACCCTTGGCGATTTGGATCAATCGAAAGCCCAATCCATAATTGGCAACAACCCCAATGGTAAGGCCATTCGTTTTGATGTTAAGAACGAAGAGTTGCTAAACCGAATTGTGCAGGACCACGATATTACCGTTAGCCTACTGCCCTGGATTTTCCACCCAACGGTAGCTAAATGCTGCTTGGCTCACAAAAAGAACATGGTAACCACATCGTACGTGAAGCCCCAGATGCAGGCCATGGACCAACAAGCCAAGGAAGCGGGGGTGATCTTCCTTAACGAAATTGGGCTCGACCCAGGTATCGACCATATGTCGGCCATGCGCATCATCGACCATATCCACAACAAGGGTGGTAAGGTTGACGAGTTCTACTCGTTCTGCGGTGCGCTGGTTGCACCCGAGGTGGAGAAAAATCCGTTTAACTACAAGTTCACCTGGGCGCCCAAGGGGGTTGTTATGGCGGGCAACAACGACGGCAAGTACCTTATGAAAGGACGAGTTGTAGAAGTTCCCACCGAGGATCTTTTTAAAAAACCCATTAAGATGCACTGTTGCGATGTGGGCGATATGGAGGTTTACCCTAATCGCGATTCGCTCCCCTATATAGAGCTATACGGCATACCCGAAGCACAAACCATAATGCGTGGCACATTTAGGTACCCCAAGTGGTGCGATGTGATTGATGCATTTAAAAAGATTGGGCTACTGGGTTCCGAAAAGATGGAAATGCAGCAGCTATCCTACGCCCAGATGCTAGCCAAGCTTATTGGTGCCGAAAATGCTGAAAGCATTCAGGAAAAAGTTGCCAACTTCCTAGGCAGACCCACCAACTCAGACCCAATGGTTGCCCTTGAGTGGCTGGGGCTTTTCAGCAGTACACCCATTGGCCGAGAGGAGGACTCGCCATTCGAAGTGGTTTCGGATATAATGATTGACAAGATGATGATAAAGGACAACGAGCGCGATATGGTGGTTATGCAGCACACCTTTGTGGCCAGCTACCCCAATGGGCAGAAGGAGGTAATCCGCTCGCGGATGCTTGATTTTGGCACACCCAAAACCGACACATCCATAGCCCGAACCGTTGCGCTACCAGCAGCCTGCGCGGTGGAGATGATCCTTGAGAATAAGATACAGGCAAAAGGGGTACATATACCCGTTATACCCGAAATTTACAACCCAATTCTCGACACCCTTGAGAAGCTAGGCATTAAGATGATTGAAGAGTTTGGATTGCCCCTAAGCGAGAATATTTGCTAAACCAGCTATAGCGCTCCAACTTGTGCCCTCAGCGAATACCCTGAGGGCATTTTTTTACCAGTACCAATGCAGAACCATAGTTTTTTTACTAATTTCGTGTACACAAATACCTTTTAGGCCTTGAAAATACTAGCAATACTCCTTACCCTGATCACTTTGCAGTCCTGCCTGTCGGGGTCGCAACCAAACCATAAGGATAGCCAAACCATGGTTTTAGGCCCAGAACGGTTAGACACCTACCTTCCTCTGCTAGCCGATAAAAGGGTAGGCATTGTTGCCAACCACTCCACCATGGTGGGGCAAACTCACCTGGTTGATACGTTGCTTACACACGGGGTTAGAATTGAGAAAATATTTAGCCCTGAGCATGGCTTCAGGGGCGATGGCGACGCCGGTGAGCTAATTAAGAACCACACCGATAAACGAACAGGGTTGCCCATAATATCGCTTTACGGCAATTCAAAAAAACCTTCGCACGACGATTTTAGCGGGCTCGACGTGGTTGTATTCGACATACAGGATGTGGGTGTTAGGTTTTACACCTATATCTCCACCATGCACTACGTTATGGAAACCTGTGCCGAGATGAACCTTCCGCTTATTATTCTCGACCGACCAAACCCCAACGGGTTCTATGTTGATGGGCCAATCCTTGAACCTGGATACACCTCGTTTGTTGGGATACACCCCGTACCCATTGTGCACGGGATGACCATTGGCGAGTTTGCCCAAATGATAAATGGTGAGGGGTGGCTACCCGACTCTATGATGTGTCACCTTACAGTAATCCCTAACCTTAACTATACCCACGACTCAACCTATGTGCTACCCGTGCGGCCATCGCCAAACCTGCCAAACCAAACCTCCATATACCTGTACCCCTCGCTCGGATTCTTCGAGGGGACCCAGGTGAGCATTGGGCGTGGCACCGATTTCCCATTCCAAGTTTTTGGCCACCCAGCATTCTCCGAAATGCCCTTTGAGTTCACCCCAGAAAGTAGGCCGGGGGCAAGCACAAACCCTCCGCTAAAGGGTAAACCATGCCGTGGCGTTGACCTTAGGGATTACACTACCGATTACTTCTTTGGCCTGCGCCAGCTAAACCTGTCGTGGCTACTCTACGCCTACGCGTCGTTCCCCCATAAGGAAAAGTTCTTCAACTCGTTCTTTAAACTCCTAGCTGGGAACAGCACCATGCAGCAGCAAATTGAGCAGGGCATGGATGAGCAAACCATTAGGGAGGCGTGGCAAGATGATCTCAAAGCCTTTATGAAGATCAGGGAGAAATATCTACTTTACCCCGACTTTACTCCCGTTGAATAGATGAGTGACCACAACGACTGGAACAAAAGGTACGCAGATGCCCACTATGTTTATGGGCTTGATCCCAACGAGTACCTCAAGCAGGAACTAGCCAAGCTAACCCCCGGCAAGCTACTCCTCCCCGGCGAGGGCGAGGGTAGAAATGCCCTGTGGGCAGCAAAACAGGGATGGGACGTTACAGCACTCGATGCCAGCGAGACCGCCCAAGCAAAGGCCAACAAGCTGTTTGCCGAGAACAATGTTCGGGTTCAGTACCACGTTTCCGATATACTACACTTTGCCTCAAACCATCAGTTCGATGCCATTGGCCTGGTGTACGTGCATCTACATAAAGATATTCAGCAGCAGGTAGCCGACAAGCTAACGAGCATACTAAAACCCAAAGGGGTATTAATTCTAGAGATGTTTCATCCTGAGCAGATACCACTTACATCGGGTGGCCCCAAAAATCCTGAAATGTTTGCAGAGCTAGGTGAGCTAGAAAATCAATATAAACACCTTTGCATTGAAGAGTTGAGAAAGGATGAGGTTGTGCTAAACGAGGGATTGCTGCACAAGGGAAAAGCAATTGTGATAAGGATGCGCGCAACAAAACCATAAAGAAATATCAGCATAAAAATGGCCAAAAAGAAGTACTACGTAGTTTGGGAAGGGGTAAATCCTGGGATTTACGAGAGCTGGGACGAGTGCCAAAAGAATATAAAAGGGTATCAAAACGCCAAGTACAAATCGTTCCCCACAAGGCAAGCCGCGGAGGCAGCCCTGATGGGCAACTACCACGACTATACCACCAAGCCAACCAACGTGGCGATGCAGCTTGAAGGGCTGCAGGAAAATCAACCTAAACCAATATTCCCGGCACTTGCAGTTGATGCAGCGTGGAACACCGCCACAGGCGATATGGAGTACCAAGGAGTTGATGCCAAAACGGCACGCATAATATTTAGGCAGGGGCCCTACTTCGATGGAACCAACAACGTGGGCGAATTCTTAGCCATTGTGCATGGGCTGGCATACCTTAAGCAGAAGGGAAGTGATTTGCCCATCTACACCGATTCTATGACCGCCATTAGCTGGGTACGGAGGAAGAAAGCTAATACCACGCTGAAAAAAACCGGACGCAACGAAATACTTTTCGAGCTGATTGCCCGAGCCGAGAAGTGGCTCCATGAAAACACGTGGCAGAACAAAATACTAAAATGGGAGACCCAAATCTGGGGCGAAATTCCCGCTGACTTTGGAAGAAAATAGTATGGGGCTATACAAAGGAAATACTGGCTGGGTTAGGGTTCTAGTTATTGCATTCCCTTACATTATTGTGGTTGCGTTATTTCAACTGATTGCTTATGCCATTTTGGGTATAGATTTTAGCAAGATTGGCAAAGCAAGTATGTCAGGAAACTTGGCACATGAAGCTTTGATGATTTTATTCTCTCTACTTGGAACGGTATCGGTAGTTTGGTTGTTTGTTAAAACTATTGATAGGCGTAAGTTCATTAGCATTGGGTTGCAGCTAAAAGGTTTTAAACACTACCTAACGGGTGGCTTGCTGCTTGGGTTTATAACCATTGGGCTAGGATTCCTGATACTGCTGATGCTTGGGCAGGTAAAGGTTACATCCTTTGATTTTTCTGTGTCGGATCTTATTCTTTCAATCGCCATTTTTACCTTTATTTCGCTATCGGAGGAGATACTTTGCCGTGGTTATATCCTTCGAAACCTAATGATTTCGTTCAATCGGTATCTGGCGCTATTCATATCATCTCTTGTTTTTGCAGCATTACACTTGGCAAATTCACACTTAGGGTGGATTGGTTTCACCAATCTTTTCCTAGCAGGAATTATTTTGGGCTTACCCTACATCTACACCAAGAATTTATGGTTCCCCATAGGTATGCACCTTACGTGGAACCTCGCCCAAGCACTACTTGGGTTTAATGTAAGCGGCAATGCATCATACTCAATGCTAAGCCTAAGCCACTCAGGTAACCCATATATGCATGGCGGAGAGTTTGGTTTTGAGGGCTCGATAATCTGCACCATAATATCGCTGGCAACCATTGGGATGCTTTGGAGGTATTATTCGGGCAAAGAGAAGGCTATGCGAATTGCCCACAGCGCACAGGCTGATCTGCTTTCCAAACCTTAACATACTAATGTACCAATGACACCGCAAAAGGCCAAACAAATTTGCTAAATTTGCGCATCAACAAAAATTACCCACATTTGAAAATCGAGAATTTTATAGCCAATCGCCTAACCGATCCGAAGGAAGCCAAGGGAAGCCTATCGCGTCCTTTCATTAAAATTGCCACCATTGCCGTTGCGCTTAGCCTAGCGGTAATGATTATTACCGTGGCGGTAATCACAGGGTTTAAGCGTGAGATTAGCGAGAAAACCATTGGCTTTGGAAGCCACATCCAGATAGTAAACTACGACCGTAACCTATCGTACGAAACGGTTCCCATTAGCACCGAGGTGAACTTTTTGCCCGAAATAATGGAGATTAAGGGCATTCGCCATATCCAAAAGTTTGGACTAAAGCCCGGTATTATTAAAACCGATACCGATATGCAGGGGGTGGTGCTAAAGGGTATCGATACGGATTTTGACTGGAGTTTCTTTGAAAAAAACCTTACCGAGGGCAATATCCTTACCCTTAACGACTCTACATCAACCAATGGGGTAGTAATATCTCGAACCATTTCGCAGCTGCTAAGGCTAAACGTTGGCGACACCTTCGATATGTTCTTTGTGCAGGAACCCCCTCGCATCCGCCGATTTACAGTGGAGGGTATATACAACTCGCAAATGGCCGAGTTCGATAAGCTGTTCGTTATCTGCGACCTGAAGCATATCCAGCGCCTTAATGGGTGGAAGCCCACGCAAGCAACAGGGCTGGAGATACTGATTGATAACTTCCGTAGGATAAATGAGATTACCTGGGATGTTGATGATATTGTTGCCTTCAACTTCCTTGAGGATGGCTCTAGGCTCCGCGTTGTGAGTATTATCGAGAAGTATCCACAAATTTTCGATTGGCTAGGCTTACAGGATATCAATGTGGTTATTCTGCTCACGCTAATGCTGGCCGTTGCGGGAATCAATATGATTGCCGGACTGCTCATTATCATCCTTGAGCGCACCAACATGATTGGCGTGCTCAAAGCCCTTGGCGCCGATAATAGATTTATTCAAAAGATTTTCATAATCCAATCGGGGCACATTATTGCACGGGGGCTTTTCTGGGGCAACCTAATAGGGATTGCTTTAGCATTAGTTCAGCTACATTTTGGGCTATTTAAGCTCGACGAGGCCAGCTACTACCTATCTACGGTACCAATCAACCTCGATGTAATTCACATTCTGCTGCTCAATATCGGCACTTTTTTAGTTACCATCGCCATGCTGCTAATACCATCGCTAGTAATATCGCGCATTAGCCCCGATAAGACCATTAAATTTGAGTAATTCCTTATACTAACTCAAGTTCAGAACTCCTGACCTGACGCAATCTAAGTTGTCGTCATAAGGTTACCCAAAACTCCATCTTTCCAGAAAGGCAAAACCGTTGGCGGCTGACATGCTTTTTCCCTAACCCGGCAAGATTACCACGATGAACCTGAACGTGCCAGTCCACGCAATACCACTGCGGCTCCACTTGGGGTGTCCATCGGGATGAAAGGGCTTTCCCTCAATCATAGCTTTTACCGGCACAGGTAGGTTCACCGATCAGCCCACTTTGAAAAACAATTAGTTTACAAACTCCAAGTCATGGGTTCTGATTTTATCACACCCCATATATTCAATTCTCATTCAACAATATAGCAGCATTTTTGTTCAATGTTTCATCAATGCACTCGATGGTCACCCGCGCTATGATTTACGGCATACTTCCTGGCTCGTCAGCCGTCAGCGTGTTGGGTAAATTGCACCGATGGAGGATGAGTGGGTAGTTATATAAAAAAACACCCGGAGAGTAAATCAAACATAAGATAAATTGAATACTTTTGCATGTTTAAACCGATCCTTACACAAGGATTAATTTAGTAAAGAATCTATTTTGCGTGCAATACTATATATGACACAGCAACACTATCGAAATGGATGTAAAGGAAAATAGAACCAAAGATTACAGGTTTACCATTATCGTACCTGTCTATAATGAAGAGGAGAACATCTACACATTGGAAGAAAAACTGAGGCAATTTTTGCCACATTCGCTTTTACCCGCCTGCATTCTGTTTGTAAACGACGGATCAAAAGACAACAGCTTACACAGAATCAACGAAATATGTGTCCGCAATAACCCATTCTTTTATATCAGTCTCGAAAAAAACGGAGGCCTGAGCGCCGCCCTGAAAGCTGGCATCGACCATACTTTTTCCGATTATGTGGGATACATAGATGCTGACCTGCAGACCGATCCGGAGGATTTTAATCTGCTACTGCCGGATATTTCGAATTACGAGATGGTGACTGGTATAAGGGCCAACCGCAAAGACTCATTTTTCAAAAATCTACAATCAAAAATCGCAAACGGGTACCGGCGTATGATGACAAACGATGGAGTGTCGGATACCGGATGTCCCCTCAAAGTGATGCAAACAGATGCAGCCAGACGTATTCCCTTCTTCAACGGGATGCACCGGTTCCTGCCTGCATTGATACTGCTGCAAAACGGGAAGGTGAAGCAGACACCTGTACGCCACTATCCGCGGTTGGCAGGAACATCGAAATATCATTTATGGAATCGTTTATACGGACCGTTTATCGATTGTTTCGCCTATCGGTGGATGAAGAAACGCTACATCAACTATCACATCAACGAGCATAACCTCAATTAAAGCATGCAGGAAAGTAACATGGGGATCTTTGCCATCGGTTTTGTGGCGCAAATTTTCTTCTCCGCCCGTATCCTTTACCAGTGGATTGCGTCCGAAAAAGCAGGGAAAGTACTTTCTCCGCCTGCGTTCTGGATCCTAAGCATTTTAGGTTCGTACCTGTTATTTATCTATGGCGTTCTGCGTCACGATTTTGCCATTATCCTCGGCCAGCTTGTCTCCTACTATATCTATCTGTGGAATCTGAACATGCAAGGTCAGTGGAAAAAAATAGCAGGTATCTTCAAAGTAGTTTTGATCGTTACTCCCTTGGTGGCTACAGGATTGATGCTTAGTGATTTTTCTGGATTTACCGGTACCTTTTTGAATAACAAGGATGTACCGTTGTGGCTATTGATTTTCGGGTCTGCTGGTCAGATCATATTTGCGTTGCGATTCATTTATCAGTTTATCTATTCCGCTGCCCATCACCAATCAATGCTCCCCATCGGGTTCTGGATCATCAGCCTCTGGGGTTCTTCCATGATCATTGCATATGCTGTTTTCCGACGAGATCCGGTACTGCTTCTGGGGCAGGCGTTCGGATTTATTGCCTACATCCGGAATATCATGCTCAGTAGTAAAAATAATAAAATCAGTGTGTATGAACAATAAACATATTTATCTTCTTTTTTGGGTTGTTGCTCTGTTGCCCGTTATGATTTTACGCGACTTCACGCCCAACAACGAGTTACGATACCTGAGCATAGTTGACGAAGCGCTGCGTAACGGAAATATCTTCACCTTTACCAACCAGGGAAAAATTTACGCGGATAAACCCCCACTCTTTTTCTGGTTGATGATGCTCGGGAAGCTGATACTCGGTGAACACCGGATGTGGTTTTATGCCTTGCTATCCTTTATTCCGGCACTTGTTATTGTTACCACGATGACGAAATGGATCCGTCGGGAAAACGGGGACAACGAAACGACAGCCCCGTTGATGCTGATAACTGCCGGGTTATTTACTGGTGCTACCCTGATCGTTCGGATGGATATGCTGATGAACATGTTTATCGTTTTATCCCTGTACACCTTCTATAAAATATACCAGGGAGAAGGTCGGAAACGTGACGGCTGGCTATTCCCGCTGTATGTGTTTCTGGCGCTCTTCTCAAAAGGGCCGTTGGGTATTTTAATCCCTTTCGTTTCCACCACCCTGTTTTTACTTTATCGAAAGAGATTGTCAGATTTTAAAAAATACTGGGGATGGAAAAGCGTACTGATCATCCTGTCCGGGTGCATCATTTGGTTCACGGGAGTCTATCTTGAAGGTGGAAATACCTATCTAAACAATCTGCTTGTCCATCAGACGATAGGCAGAGGTATCAACTCCTTTCACCATAAAGAACCTTTTTACTACTACGCAATTTCCGTCTGGTACTCACTGGCACCCTGGTCACTGTTGGCTATCGGCCTCCTTTTTGCCGGTTTCTTGAAAAAAAGAATAAACAGTACGCTGGAACATTTTTTTGCCATCATCATTTTATCCACGCTGGTAATGCTGTCTCTCATCAGCTCCAAACTGGCTATCTACTCATTACCGGTGATTCCCTTCGTTATCTACCTCTCGGCATTACTTCTGAATAAATTTAATCCACAAAACCGATGGATCGTCATCTCAATGGCAATACCTGCCGTCGCACTACTGCTGGCGCTGCCGGCAACCATCTATCTTGGCGGAACAGATGAGATGCAGTACTTGGCGACTCCGTTCGTTTATGCCGGAGCCGGAATACTCACCATCACCGGGTTGCTTATCATCTACTTTTTATATGGAAAGAGAGATACGTACCGATCAATCAACACCCTGGCACTGGGCTTTTTATTGGCAGTCTTTGTCACCGGATGGTCTTTGCCCCAGCTGAACAGCCATTTGGGATGGAACAACATGTGTACAAAAGCGAAGGAGCTATCGGAAGAACGCGGTATTGCTGACTATTGGGTATATCACATCTCACGCTCTGAAAATATGGATGTCTACCTGGGGAAAGATATCATCAAAGTCGACAGGGAAGATATTCTGAACGAACCGTCAGAAGACAAGTTGCTGATGCTCAAAATTAAAGATATAAAAAACGATCCAGAGATAGGTGCTGCCCTGCAAAACAGGGAGCAATATCAAATCGGGAGATATGCTGTTGTTGTCTTTTAATTTTCTTTTGCGATGAAACTGTTTAATCTCATCGTAAAACAGCCATGATTGCGTCATTCATTTTTTTCTCTGCGTGCTTTCCTGTCTCTCACAGTTGAAAATGATTACGGGTATTCTTCGGGTTATGGCCAGTGCCGCCTTCTGCGATTTCATACGCTTGGAAATACCTCAAATTTTATGTACTTGCGCAGAATAGTTTGAAAGAAAAAATGCAGAATCGCTGAGCATCG
Organism: Tenuifilaceae bacterium; assembly: GCA_034006965.1. Lineage (GTDB taxonomy): Bacteria > Bacteroidota > Bacteroidia > Bacteroidales > Tenuifilaceae > Perlabentimonas. The sequence goes on along the minus strand of JAVERU010000010.1, from coordinate 5,448 downwards.
ATGAAAAAAATTAACATCAAAATGATACTGGATAGATGGCCCGAAGAGAACACTAGTCGATTGAATCCCGGAATTACTAGAGAAGAAGCATTTGCACTGGTTGAAAAATACAACAAAGAACCCTTCCACATTCAGCATGCCGAAACGGTGGAAGCTATGACGCGCTAGCTTGCCGGCAAGCTGGGCTATGCCGATGAAGCAGATTTCTGGGGGTGGTGGGAATGCTGCATAACCTAGATTTTGAGCAGTTTCCCGATGAACACCGCATCAAGGTGCGTGAGATTGTTGATGCCGAAGAGATTGATCCTCCGATCAAACGTGCGGTGGTATCTCACGCCTATGGATTCACACAGACCGATGTGAAACCGGAGCATCAGATGGAAAAAGTGCTCTACGCTGCCGATGAGTTAACGGGTCTCACCAGTGCAGCCATCTTAATGCGACCGAGCAGAAGCACGCTCGATTTAACCGTTCAGTCACTGAAGAAAAAGAAATACAAGGCCAACAAGTTCGCCGCTGGTTGTTACTGCGAAGTGATAAGGAAAGAGGCCGAAATGTTAGGCTGGGAACTGAGATGCCTGATGGAAGAAACCATTCCAGCCATGCAGGAAATGAAACGGGGCGAATCAGCATGAATCATTTCAGCACTCCTGACCTGACGCGATCTAAATTGTGGTTATGAGGTTACCCAAAACACCATCTTTCCGGAAGGGCAAAACCGTTGGCGGTCGATATGCTTTTTCCCTAACCCGGCAAAATAACTGGGGTAAACCTGAACGTGCCCGTCCACGCAATACCACTGCGGCTCCGCTTCCGAAATCCATCGGGATGAAAGGGCTTTTCCCCAATCATAGCTTTTACCTGCACAGGTAAGCTCACCAATCAGCCCCCTTTGGAAAACAATTAGTTAACACACTACAGGTCAGGGGTTCTGTAATTAGGGTTGAAGATTTTCCTTTTTAGCGAAAAGCTTATCGCGATTGAAATATAATGTAACGAGTGCTCCAATCCACACAATTACCTTAATGCTTGTTTCATGCGGAGAAAAAAGACAAAGTATTCCGCTCAATGCGATCAAAATGGAAGGTCCCCAAATGCCATATTGCTTTTTGATAATGCCTAAAACGATGAGGACATCGATAATAAGAGCGATCAACAATTCAATCGGTATAAAAAACAGATACATTCCTAAAAGTGTTGATGCTGCTCGTCCACCTTTGAAACGATAATAGAGCGGATAACCATGCCCGATAACTGATCCAATGCCGATACATCCGAGCGCTATCGTGTCGGTAGTTTGAAAAAAACGGTTTGCAATCAACATTGGAACAAAAGATTTCGAAACATCGAGCAGTCCGGAGAGGATGCCCAAAAATTTGTTGACATTTCGAAAAACATTGTAAGCGCCCGGATTTCCATTACCCAAGTCACGAATATTCTGATTTGTAGCCAATTTGGTGATCAAACAGGCAAACAATATCGATCCCATCAAATATCCTGAGATCAGGTACAGAAGATATGCCAAAAACAAATTCATAATCGGGTCAAGTTTAAAGCAGAACAGATACTCCGTATGCGCCAGGCCCGCAATACACGGCATCCACCAATCCTCCATCGCCATGAATGATTTCGTTACAGGGCAGCGATTTAAGTTTTTCCATAAATTCGGCTATGGCCTCTTTGTTCTTATCTCCGTACCCCTGCAATGTTATGGCTCGTTTTATGTTCGCAACCGATTTTTCCTGCATCTTGGCTTTTATCTGGCTAATTATCATATCATTGATTTGTCTGAAGGTTCTGGCTTTGCCTTGAGCAAGTACGATACCTTCTTTTTCGTCGCCCATTAACCCCAACAATGGGATGATATGAAGCACGCTGCCCATCAGTGACTGAGCTTTGCCAATGCGACCACCTCGATAAAGATATTCAAGATCTGGCAATACGTACCAGCTAAAAGTATTTTCCACAACTTGTTGGCAAGCTTTTTCAAGCTCATCGATACTCAGATCGGGTTGTGTCCTGATCAAATCGATGATTCCCAGTACAATATTACCCACACCATTGATTGTTTGTTTTGTATCTACATTGATTATGGGAACAATATTTTCGAATTGCTTTTTCACATTTTCGGCAACTCTAAATGAGGCCGCAGACAATCCGCTGCTCATTACAACATGAATAAACAGATCGTAATTTGCTCCATTCCTTTCAACAATTTCTGCTATTTCGTTATGAATCAGGGTGGATGATTTTGCAACAACTTTCTCGTTTTCATATTTCGATACCAACCAACGTGCAGTATGCTCTTTGCTTTGGCGATATTCGGTTTCACCCACGAAAACGGGGAATTTCACAATTTCGAGTGCTTCATAGTCAATCTGTTCTCTGGACAGTCCCAGATTATCTCCTACGATAATAAAGATTTTTTTACTCATATTCTTCTATTTTTATTCGAATGTTATGTAATACAAATAGTTGAATTGCCCTCCGTAATATTCTTCGAACTCGAGTTGGGGAAATTTTTCTTCCAATTGGTTTACCAACCGCTCTTCATTTCTGACTTTGGCCCCTTTGTAAAGTGTAACCAAACTGTTACTGGCTGCAATTTTCTCGATGACATCTGTCAAAAGTTTCTCTTTATCCGGGTTGGCTAATACGATTTTTTTTCTGTAAACGGCAAAGAAATCACCTTTGTGGACGGCGGATCCATCTTCGGCAAGCACTTCACGCGACGATTGTGCAATGCCGCAAAACGGAATGTTTTCGAGATTATTCATCGCTGTCTCGAAGGTAGTATGAATATCATAATCCTTTGAGATGCTCATGAGTATGTTGATAAGCGAAATCGGATTATCCGATTCCACAATATAGACGTGCGATTTGCAAAGCGATGCTGCATATTTTAATGCCATTAGAATGTCGTTGTCATCGGCTGCAGCCATTATATTCTTAGCTTTTAAATCGTTAAGCTTTTTTACCAGTTGGTTCACCGATGGCTTGTTTTTGCCATAGTAAAGTATATCGTCGGCCCCCAATTTTTTCAGTATATCGGCAAATCCATTGCCGGATACAATACAAAAAACGCTTTTATCGCGCTCGTAATTCACCACATCGTCGCTGATGAAGTTGTGGTGCTGTTTTTTCATATCATCAACTTTTGTAAATAGAAGCGTTCCATATTTTGAAACGACCTCAAAAAGATCGTTGGGCTTATTTGTATGAATATGGACTTTGTATTTCTCGTTGCTATTTACGATAATCAGACTGTCACCATAGTTTGCAATTTTTGCTTTTAAATCATCTTTATTTACTATTTGGGTCGTTTCGAGCACAAATTCGGTACAGAATTTTTCCTTAATCTCAGGGTTCCATGAATTGTCAATTTCCTGTAAATCTCCGATTATTTTTTCTCTGTTTATTGTCTTACCATAGCCGTTATGGTTAAGATGCAGGTTGCTCAAGAGAATTTTGGCGTTTTGAAATACTTCTGCAAGTCGTCTGTTATGTATTTTCGAAATGTCGAAATTCAACACTGAGGTGGTCGTTTGATTTTTGTGTAGTTCCGAAATTCTTTTTTTAAGCAGTTTCTGAATAGATCGTCCTGTTTTCAATAGTTTTTGAATCGGTATTCCACCATCAATATAAAAACTGAGCTCCTTGTCGAGTCCTTCGAGCATGACTACAAAACCGGCTCCTCCCGAGTCAACGACTCCTGCTTGCTTCAGAACTGGCAGCATATCGGGCGTCTGATCAAGTACTTTTTTTAGATATGGTATTGTCTGTTGTATGATCGTCCATGGATTATCATGCAAGTGCATAAGGTCGGCATACTTTTCCTTCAGAGCTCTCATCAATGTCAACATCGTACCTTCCCGCGGATTTTCCGTACCGTTATAAGCATTTTGATATCCGTTTTCGATAGCCCGATAGATGTTCTCCTTCGAAAAATCGTTGCTAGCCGTTATTTGCGTAAATCCTTGGGTAAACAACGAAAGAATCACCCCCGAACACCCTCGACTATTGAGAAGCATTTGTTCTGCAAAATCTTCGAGATATTCACCGGAATGAATATAAGTTTTTTCGCTTTTCTGTATATGGGCAATGGCTCCCTGCAATGTCAATACCATATTCAAGCCAGTATCGCCATCGGGAACGGGAAAAACGTTTAGCCCGTTCAGATACTCTTTGTGCTTGCACAGGTAATGATAAATGTTATCAATAATTTCGTTTATGGTTTCCTGATCGAATCCCATTCGGGTTTCTTTCACCAAATCCAAATTGGAATTATTCATATTCATTTTCCAAAAAATTTACAAGTCAGAAAAACGCTGGCGGTTTCCGAATACGAAATAATAGATTTACGTTTCTTGTCTCAATGCCTTGAATGGTAGAAACGCAAATTTGATGCTTAAAATAATAGCAAGTTACTTTATTTTTACGAAAAAAACGATGGAAAAAATAATTTTTAACTTTTCGAAAAACAATATGAGAGCGATCGATAGGTGTGAGTAGCGTGGTATTATGAATTTTAGAAAATTATGAATGTTTAATATATAAGCATTTGTATTACCCTCTGAAACGGTTGGTAATTTCATCACAGGCATCAATACGTCGATCTCGCATAAATGGCCACCAGTGGAGAAAATATTCGGATCGCAGGGTATCGATATCAATAATTTGAGTAATTTCTCGATCGAAAGGCGCTGTATAAAGTATTTCACCTTATGGTTCGTATGCAAAACTATTGCCCCAAAAGGTGATATGAGGTTCTCCCTACGAAATGCCGGTAGATTGTGCTCTCGATAATCATTTTCACTGGAAGATGAAGTGCAAAAGCGAAGTTGACTAGATATTTACCTGTTTTCACATGTGCTGCATTGTTCATCATTTTGAAGAGTTGGTGAGCTTATCGCAAGTCGGGGTCTGATTGATTGGCGAAAGCGATTTTAAAATTTTGAATATCATCTGTGTTAGCAAAGCGAAAGTTTCTCCTCATCATTACCCTGTCGTTAAATCATTCAATCATATTGGCTGCGATGATTCAAAATTATCATGTATTTTTGTTGTATTTCGGAGTTTATCGAAAAAGTGGAACATTATATATTGTATGGACAGAAGGGATATAAGTGGTTTTGTTTTGACAGGCGGCAAGAGCTCACGAATGGGCACCGATAAGGGCATGCTGCTATTCGATCGCAAAACGTTGGTACTGCATGCGATAGAAACACTTGATGAAGTTGTGTTGCAAACAATGATCAGCGCCAACGATTCTGTGTACGACCAATTTTCGCATCCCATGGTGAAAGATTTGGTTCTACCACAAATTTAATGGAAGAATGCAAATTATAGTAAACCTAAATCTTTGGTTTGGGTTTGAAGACAGAAGTCAGAAGACAGAATTAACATGCTTCAACCTTCCAACTTCCCTGCCCGACTGCATCGTTCAGG
>JAVERU010000145.1:0-7594 GCA_034006965.1 Tenuifilaceae bacterium | reverse complement strand
GACGGTGTGCAGGGCGATGACGTTACGGCCAACGTAAAAACCATTCGCTCCATTCCGCTTACCTTAAGCGGAAACGACTACCCCGAGGAGTTCGAAATTCGCGGCGAAATATTTATACCCCACACTGTATTCGATGAAATAAATAAGAAACGGATTGAGCAAGGCGAAACGCCATTTGCCAATCCAAGGAATGCCGCTGCCGGAACGCTTAAGCAGCTTAACCCCAAAATTGTAGCCGAACGCAATCTCGATTGCTTGCTGTACTTCATCCTTGGCGAGAATTTGCCCTTCGACAACCATTACGAAAATCTGCTAAAGGCCAAGGATTGGGGTTTTAAAATTCCCCAAAACATTGAGCTATGCCAATCGGTTGATGAGGTTACCCGGTTTATTGAGCACTGGGACACAGCCCGCAAGAACCTCCCATACGATACCGATGGCGTGGTGATAAAAGTGAACAGCTATCAGCAGCAAAACCAGCTGGGCTTCACTGCCAAAACACCCCGTTGGGCCATTGCTTACAAGTATAAAGCCGAGCAGGTGAGCACCAAGTTGCTTTCGGTTGATTATCAGGTGGGACGAACAGGCGCCATAACACCTGTGGCCAATCTGGAACCCGTGCTGCTGGCTGGAACAACCGTTAAGCGAGCCTCGCTGCACAATGCCGATCAGATGGCAATTCTGGATCTGCATATGGGCGATACCGTATTTGTGGAGAAGGGCGGGGAGATTATACCAAAGATTGTAGGTGTTGATGCCAACCAAAGGGCATCAAACAGCAAGGTGTTCGAATACATTACCCATTGCCCCGAATGTGGAACCGAGCTTGTTAGGCCCGATGGCGAAGCCAAGCACTACTGCCCTAATCAAGCGGGGTGCCCACCCCAGCTAAAGGGGCGAGTTATCCATTTCATAAGCCGTAAGGCTATGAATATTGATGGGCTTGGCGAGGAGACCGTTGAACTGCTATTCTCCAAAGGATTAGTTCACGATATTGCCGACCTGTACAACCTAACCTACGAGCAGCTTATTAACCTTGAGCGCTTTGCCGATAAGTCGGCAAAGAATGCCATTGTAAGCATCGAGAATTCTAAAAAGATGCCCTTCCATAGGGTGCTTTTCGGGCTGGGCATTCGTTATGTTGGCGAAACAACAGCGCGCAAGCTATCTGCTCACTTCGGTTTGCTCGAAAACCTAAAACAAGCTACCTTTGAACAGCTGATTGAGGTTGACGAGGTTGGTGAGCGCATTGCCCAAAGTATTGTGTCGTTCTTTTCCGATGCCAAAAACATTGAGCTAATTAAAAGGCTTGAGGATGCTGGCCTTACGCTAGAGTCAGAAACAAACTCCAGCAACTCTGCAAATGGCGTTTTAAACGGACAAACGGTGGTTATCTCGGGAACGTTTAGCCGTATCTCGCGCGATGAGCTGAAAGAGATGGTAATACAGCACGGCGGTAAGATTGCAAGCACCGTTTCGGCAAGCACTAACCTGCTTATTGCAGGCGATAAAATGGGGCCGGCAAAACTAGACAAAGCAACAAAGCTTGGAGTTAGAATAATTTCTGAGGATGATTTTTTTGATTTAATAAACTAGCCAAATACCCAACAATTGTATGTTCAAAAAATTCAAACTACGAATAGGGCATAAAAAGTTAAAAAAACAGCTCAAATCCTTTTCGCGAGAGAAGAAGGTACACAACTTTGTTTCGGCTCGTAAGGTTGCCATAGTTTTTTATGCCTCAAGTAAAAGCACATTTCAGCAGATTCAAGATTTCGCCAATTTCATTACAAAGCTGAACCTAGAGGTTACCATGCTGGCATACTATCCTCAAAAAGAAATTCCACAGGAATTTCAGCAATTCGATAACGTTAACATCCTCACCAACAAGGAAGTTAATTGGTATGGCAAGCCCCTTGCTCCATTTACTGAGGAGTTCATGGCAACCAACTTCGATATCCTTATTGACCTATCGACCGAGGAAATTTTTCCGCTGAAATGGATTGTCTCGCTGTCAAAAGCAAAGTTTAGAGTTGGTAACCTAAGCTACCCCGATAACCCCAATGACCTTATTATCAACATAAAACCCAACGAAGATTTGAGCTACCTTATCAGCCAGATTAAGCACTACTTACATCTTATAAACAACCGATTTGCTCAGCAGGATAGCGATGAGGATTAGGGCAACGAGCCTTTGGTGTTAATTGAAAAGTTAAAAAAAATCGACATATGCATAACAAGTTCAAAGGATTGGGAGTAGCCATGGTAACTCCCTTCAACTCGCAGAGCGAGATTGATTTCCCTGCGGTAGAACGCTTGGTGGATCACCTTATAGGTGGTGATGTAAACTACATCGTGCTGCTTGGCACCACCGCCGAATCGGTAACCCTAACCGATACCGAGAAACAGGCGCTGGTTAGCTTTGTGGTGAAGAAAAACAACGGTAGGGTGCCGCTTGTTGTTGGCATGGGAGGAAACAATACCAGCGCTCTAATTAGATCAATCCATAGCTTCGATTTTACTGGAATAGATGGTGTTCTATCGGTAACTCCGTACTACAATAAGCCTACCCAAAAAGGGTTGGAATTGCACTACAAGGCCATTGCAGCCGAAACCGAGCTGCCCATAATACTTTACAACGTGCCCGGAAGAACGGGTGTGAATATGAGCACCGACACCACGCTAAAGCTGGCAAGGGATGTGAAAAATATCGTAGCAGTGAAGGAAGCATCGGGCAACCTTAACCAACAAAGCTACCTACTGCGCGATAGGCCAAGCGATTTCCTTGTGCTCTCGGGCGACGATGGGTTAGCCCTTCCCCAAATGGCTATGGGTTTCGATGGGGTAATTTCGGTAGTGGGCAATGCTTTCCCTAAAGAATTCTCTAGACTAATTGCGCTGGGTAAGGCCGGACAGCTTCCCGAAGCCCGTGAGCTTCACTACAAGCTCACCGAAATTATAGACAATCTATTTGTTGAAGGAAACCCTGGGGGAGTGAAAGCTGCGCTAAATATACTCAGATTAATTGACAACAACCTACGACTTCCGCTGGCACCCGTTAGCGAGACTACCTATAATAAGCTGAAAAGTCTTATTGAAAAGATGTAATTAGTTTTATTCTTTTTTGCGGGCTCAATTTTTTGAGCCCTTTTTTTATGCCTTAACCTTTTTGTAATCAGCACTATAAATTGGTTTAACAAATTTTTCAATAAGATTTAACCTCATTCTATTGACATTGCACTAAACATTTTGTAAATTTACTTGTTCTTATTCAGGAATAATTCTTACATAATTATTAATACGCTTTGGCTATGGGTGCAGAAGAATTAGTTAAACACGGGTTAAAGATTACGCCGCAACGCATTGCGGTGTTGGATGCCATGAGAACCATCGACGGTCATCCAACGGCCGACAATGTGATTGAGTTTATACGGAAGAATCACCCTCACATTGCCATTGGAACCGTGTACAAAACCCTAGACGTATTCGTGGAGAAAGGCCTTTTGAAAAAGGTTAAAACCGAGAAGGATATCATGAGGTACGAGCTGGCCAAGGACATTCATCATCATCTTTACTGCAATGAGTCGGAGCGCATAGAGGATTACTTCGACCAGGAGCTCGACGAACTACTCAACGATTATTTCATAAGAAAAAAGATTTCCAACTTCAAAGTGCAGGAAATCAAGCTACAGATTACAGGAAAATTTACCGACACACAGTCCCATACTTAAACTAAACCAAACAATTAACTTTTAAAAAAAATTTAATTATGAAGGGGAAAAGTATCGAACTACTAAACAAGGCGGTAGCCGATGAACTAGCAGCTGTACACCAATACATGTATTTCCATTTTCATCTTGATGATCAGGGGTACGACCTTTTGGCCAACCTATTCAAGCGTACCGCCATTGACGAGATGCTGCATGTTGAGAATCTGGCCGAACGCATCCTTTTCCTTGGAGGCGATGTGGATATGGAGGTTTCGCAGCCCGTGAAAAGAATTCACGACGTGAAGGAAATCCTTAAGCTCGCCGCCGAAATGGAGGAACAAAGCGCCAATGACTATAACCTTTGGGCCAACGAATGCTCCAAGAACAACGACTCCGTTTCGAAAAAACTGTTTGAGCGCCTGGTTGAGGACGAGGAGCGACACTTCAACCAGTACGACGATGAGATGAACAACCTTAAAAAGTTTGGCGAGAACTACCTTGCCCTTCAGTCAATTGAGCGTAGCAAGAATATTGGCAGTGGCCGACCTACAGAATAGTAAAACCTTTTACACATTTCATTCACAAATTTCAAAACATCAAATAATCAATAAAAATGGAAGAGAAACAAGAACAAGTTTTTGCAATGCCTCGCATTGGCGAAAAGGCTCCCGAGTTTAAGGCAGTAACCACTCAGGGCGAAATTAATTTCCCTGGCGATTACAAGGGCAGCTGGGTAATACTTTTTAGCCACCCTGCCGACTTTACTCCGGTTTGTACCTCGGAGTTCATGACCTTTGCCAGCATGGAGAAGGACTTTAACGCAGCCAACTGTAAGCTGGTTGGCCTATCGGTTGACGGGCTGTACAGCCATATCGCTTGGCTTCGTACCATTAAGGAGAAGATTGAGTACAAGGGCATGAAGGATGTTGAGGTGACTTTCCCTCTGATTGAGGACATCACCATGGAGGTGGCCAAAAAGTACGGCATGATGATGCCCGGCGAGAGCAGCACCAAGGCCGTTCGCGCCGTGTTTGTAATTGACCCCAATGGTATTGTTCGTACCGTGCTATACTACCCACTTAGCTTGGGTCGTAATTTCGATGAGCTGTACCGCATAGTTATTGCCCTACAAGCAGCCGATAAGTTTAACGTTGCTACCCCTGCCGACTGGCAGCCCGGTGATGATGTAATTGTGCCCACAGCCGGCTCATGCGGCGTGGCCAAGGAGCGTATGGAGAGCAAGGACCAGGATACCCATTGCTACGACTGGTTCTTCTGCACCAAGAAGCTCGATAAGCAAAAAGTGCTTGACGCCATTATTAAGAAATAGACTTATTGCCTAACTTGATTTTTATAAAAGTGACTACCTTTAGGTGGTCACTTTTTTTGTGTCACAAAAATCGGTAGAAATGAAACGAAACCTCATCAAGTCAGCATCAAAGATTAACGGACTACTCAACTTCCAAAAGGTGCATCAACGGGTAAAGAAAAAACCGGGCGAGGCCCCGGGTACCGCTGTGCATACAGGCCAAAAGGTTTTGGATGATATGCTTGTTACCGTTCATGATTTTGATGAGAGCCATTACATCAGCAAGGATATTAAAACCCTTGGTGAGGCGGAGAAATACTTGCAAAGCAAGTCGAAAACGTGGATTCAGGTTCGGGGGCTGCATGATGTTGATAAGCTACAACCCATTTGGAAACATTTCAACCTGCACCCATTGGTTGAGGAGGACATTGTAAGCATAAACCAGCGCCCCAAGGTTGAACCATACGACGACTACATTTTCGTGGTGCTTCGCTTGATAAATCACACAAAACTCAATACTGGCGACAGAAAAAGTATAAACGAGCAGGTTAGCATTGTGCTGGGGAAAAACTATGTGCTCACCTTTCAGGAGAGCGATGCTCCAATATTTACGCCTATAACCAAACGGCTCGAAGTGGAGGGCACACGACTACGCAGGTTAGGCCCAGACTATCTAGCCTATGCGCTAATCGATTGCATTGTTGACCATTACTTTGCATCCCTCGACACCATTGACGAAACCATTGAGCAGATTGAAGCGGAGGTGATTGAAAATCCACAGAAACAACACCTACAGCATATCCATTCGCTAAGGAGCGAGCTAATGGCCTTCCGCAAGTCGGTGTGGTCGCTTCGCGATGGGTTGAACTCCCTACTCCGCGACGAGTCGCCCTTAGTTAGCACCGAGGTTAAGCTATTTACCCGCGATGTGTACGACCACTTGGTACAGGTTATCGAAACTCTAGAGAATAGCCGCGAAATGGTGTACAGCCTTTACGATATGTACATGTCGAACCTAAGCAACAAGATGAACGAGGTGATGAAGGTGCTAACCATTATTGCCACCATTTTTATCCCCCTCACATTTATTGCAGGTATTTACGGGATGAACTTCAACCCCGAAACCAGCCCATGGAATATGCCCGAGCTAAATTGGTACTGGGGTTATCCCTTTTCACTAATGCTGATGATTTTAATGGTGGCTGCAATGGTAATCTTCTTTAGACGAAAGAAATGGTTGTAACCTAGTGGTGTAAAGCATCTTTTAGCAAAACCTTTAGGCTAATCCTATCTACCTTACCCGTTGGGGTTTTGGGTATATGAGCCACTGTAAATATCTGCTTTGGCTGTGCGTAGGGATGAACAAGACCTTTAATCTGTGCCAGCAGCGAATGTTTATCCTCCTTCGTCATCTCTTTTGACTCAACAACCAGCACAACCGCTTCGCCCAACTTCACGTCGGGTATGGAGCTAATAACCATGGTGCCTGTATGCAAGTTGGCAATGGATTGCTCAATCTCCTCGGGCATAATCTTTACCCCGCCGCTGTTGATTATATTATCGAATCGGCCAAGCCATCGGAACTCGGAACTATTCTGCACCTCAACAATATCATTGGTAACCAGCCTGCCCTCAAAAAGGTATGGATTCTCAATGATTAAGCATCCTCTTGCATCGATATTTATTTTTGTATGGCCAATGATGGTAAAAGACTCCTTACGTTCGCTACCATTTACCCTTCGAAGCGCAATATGGCTGCTGGTCTCGGTCATTCCGTAGGTGGCATAAATATCAATGGGTAAGTCCTGCACCTCCTTCTCAAGCGCTGGGCTAATCTCTCCCCCACCCACAATAATGGATTTTACCAAGGGGTTGTTTTGTAAGGTTTGTAGCGATTGGTGGAGTTGGAATGGGGTGAGGGCTGTGAAATCTAAAGAATGATTGGCTAGTTGACTGATTGGTTGATTGGCTGAATGCCTTGCGGCGAGCTCGCTCGGTTGGATGAATGGAAGACTGTTAAACGGGTTGCTTGAGGGCTCAACGGTAAGTAGATTCATTCCAGAAACAAATGCCCGAACTATCATCATACAGCCAGCGATATACGCTGCGGGTAGGCAGAGCAAAGCGGAGCTTTGCCTATTTAGGTTAAAAAAATTGCAGGTTTGGGTTGCAGAGTACTCTAACCATTTTTTTTTGAGCTTGATGTTTTTAGGCTTACCCGTAGAGCCCGAGGTTTTAGCCTCGATGTAATCAGCCTCTGAGAGCCACTCCCGAATAAATAAGTAGATATCCCTCTCCCAGGTGGGGGTGGATTGTGAGGTAACCTTCTGCTCACAAAGCTGAAGCAAGGCTTTCAGCGTGTAATGTTTGTTGTTTATGGTAAGCAAAACCAAATTCGATTACGTGTTGTACTTATGGATCGTAAAGTTAATGGAATTGTTTTTTATTCTCTTTGCGTTTCGAATCCTCTCTTTTGATAACCGCTTATTAAAACGCTAAACTCGCAACTAAACAATCAACTCCTCATGTATTGGCGCTGACAGGAGCTGCGCACGCTGTCAGGTCAATCAGTCAA
>JAVERU010000144.1:0-7690 GCA_034006965.1 Tenuifilaceae bacterium | reverse complement strand
AGCCCGATGGCCTTCAGGTGGCTATTGCGGTGGGGCTCCACCTCTTCCCATGCCGAACAGAGAAGTTAAGCCCACCAGCGCCGATGGTACTGCCGAGAGGTGGGAGAGTAGGTCGCCGCCATCCTTCAAAAGCCCCGAATACTTCGGGGCTTTTCTTGTTTATGTACACATTGATTAAGCACCAACTTTTGTTGGTGCTTTTTTATTACTAGCCCTTTTGTACACCAAAGGAATACAGAGCAAGTAAAGGAATGCGCTAAATATCAATACTTGGTAAAATCCATATTCTACTGCTGTAATTGTGGCAAGGGGCGCAGCAAGTACCGAGAAGAATCCATTAACAGCCCAAGCTACGGGTATTTGATTAGGATTACTGGAAGAAATAATCTTTATACCCATAGGAAATATGGTGCCCATAAACATTGCAAGAGGAGCTATGGATAGTATTGTTGATGCTATACGTATTGCTAAGCCTTGGCTAGCAACCCATGATATAATATAGTGGGCAAATAATGCGTATATTACTATGTAGATACCAATCGCTAGTAATAACTGTGTTATTCTACTACTTGTAAAATTTGAAGATAAATAGCTGCCTATTGCTGAGAAGCACAGTAAACTACTAATTACTATAGAACTTGCCATTGTGGGGTTATTTAGCGATAGTATAGACTTTTGAATAAATGCAACCTCAAGCATCATATATGCTAACCCAATAAAGGAGAAGTAGAGGTATATCCAATAGTTCTGTTTTTTTAACTGAAAGGTTGTGAAGGCAGGTGTTATGATTGCAAGTAGTGATATAATCAAGCATATAATAAAACTAACCCAAACAATAAAGTACCCAAGTTCTAGATGTGTTACGCTTTTTAATCCAAATTCGTCGGTATAGTATTTTAGTTTAGATAGTTTGACAAATTGTGAAAAGAAAGGACTGTTATCACTAGGAGCTTTTAAGTTAAATGGGTAGGAATCATAACTCTTCGTAAAGTTATCACCAATTATTTGGCTAGAGATTAGTTGAAATTGATTATCCATTAGAATATTATGCTCCGAATTATCATCATATGGATGCACTAAATCAAATCCATAGATTTCGCAGAATTCTCTTACTCTACCAATATCCTCTGGATTTAATGATGATTTTTTTATTAGCACCACGAGGGTATTCCAAGTTCTAATTGAAAGAAGATGTTCTTCTGGTTCCAGTGACAGATTATGAAGTGAATGGGATACTAAAGAGATGAGTTTAAGGTTACTTCGAGCGGGGTTATCCATTACAGATGAAAAGGCGATAAAACCGTTATCATTTAGTGTGTTAAAAGAATTTGCAACTGCATTGGTTGTAAAGAGGTAGTTCTCCATTAGTGCATTTAACCCAGAATTACCCGTGTTACCAACGCTCGGGAACATAATAATATCCCATTTGTCAAGAGTGTGACTATGTAATACTTGACGTGGATAGCCATGCTTTATTTTAATGTCGCCATATTTCCAGGACAATTTTGTCAAGGTATCTGCAATATATTTAATGGGCTCGATAATAGTTGGAGAACAACCAAATACATTTGCCTGTGATATGTAAAAAGTGCTGCTGGGTTGAATAAGAAGAATGTTTTGAGCATGATTAGCTAGGATATATGGAAGTGCGTATATATTCGATGTGTAAAAAGATGAATCAGCCTCATTTTTTTCAAAGGTAAAATATGGCTGGGCATTCAAAAACGCTATATCCACAAGCGGAACCCTTCCGCTGTAACTTAAGCTTAACCCGTTAGCCTGTCGAAGGTTACTTGAGGTTACGAACTCTAATGTACCTTTGGATAAAGGTATTTGCTCAGTGATATGAGTATCGGGAATTAGTATGGTTTTGCTTAGTGGTTTATACTGAGAGGTGAATGGAATGCTAGGTTGTACCCATAGAACAGTAATGCCTAGGAATAGGGCTAAGGATGAATATACTATGTTTCTTTTACTATAGCTAACGAATGGCGCACCAAGAACCGCTACTAATCCAAACGTAGAAGCAAGGCTCATTGGGAAAACTATATTCGACATCCATATCAATATAACTCCTCCTAGCGCAGATCCAGCCAGATTATATGCATAGAGTTTGCTGATTTGCTGGTTATATGCCGTGAAAAAGATGCCCAAAGCTAATGCTCCCGTTAAGAATGGGATTAAAAGAACTATACAGGTAGCTAGTAACTTGAATAGATGGTTGGATGACGTGAATAGAAGCAGGGAATCGAAACGTAGAAACTCTGAGTTAATTAGCAATGGAGCAATAAACATAGATATACCTGTGGTAACAAAGAGGAAGGGTAGAACCGATTGTAATCTATTTAAAAAGAATTTTTTCCATATAGCAATCAATACTCCCGATGAGCCGAAGCCCAGCATTGCAACGGATACAGCCAAATAAGCAAAATGGTGCCATTGGCTATATGATAACAGATTTACAATAGCCAGCTGAAATCCTATAATGGCAATTGATATCAAGAGTATGGGTACTCTGTCTCTCATTAATTGGCGCTGCGAGTAAATGGCACAAACCTTACAGGTAAAAGGCTTTGGGTTGTAATCTTACCCTTATTCTTCCGAATAAGTATAAGCTGTTGAACCTGAAATGGTGACCCAACAGGGATTATCATAGTTCCACCATCTTTTAGCTGGGCTATCAGTGGAGGGGGTATATGATCGGCAGCAGCCGTTACCACTATTATGTCGAAAGGCCCTTTCTCAGGCCATCCGTGGTAACCATCGCCAATCTTAACTTCTACATTCTGGTAATTTAATCTTTTTAAAACGGAAGCAGCCGATTGCCCCAGCTGAGGTACAATTTCTATGGTATAAACCGAATCAACAATTTCAGCCAGGATGGCTGCTTGGTATCCCGACCCAGCACCAATTTCGAGGGCTTTCATTCCGCCTGAGGGTTTGGTTAGCTCGGTCATATATGCCACAATGTAGGGTTGCGAAATGGTTTGACCATACCCTATTGGCAAGGGTCTATCGTCGTAGGCCAACGATTGGTATGATGCAGGAACGAATTTGTGTCGAGGAACTTTCCTCATGGCTGAGAGCGTTTGCTCATGCGTTATCCCCCGTGAGCTGATCTGCGTTTGCACCATCGCTTGACGTCTTTCAATAAAAGTATCATCATCCTGTGCCAGAGCATTAAAGCAGGTTAGGGTTGTTGCAATAAACAAGCATACCTTTTGCATAGTATCCGAGTTTGATGGTTGCCCCACAATATACAAAATTCAGGATAATAAGGCAATGAAATTCTATGGTAAGCTGAAGTATTCCCATAACCCTTTTCAAATTACTAGGAATAATCTAACAGAAATGGTAATTTTGTAGGTTCTACAAATTGAAAAGTATGGATTGTAAAAAGGACAGTAATCTAAGCGGGTGTAACTGTAGCTACCCATGCTCTCGGAAAGGGGTGTGCTGCGATTGCATTGCCTACCACCGCAAAATGGGGCAGCTTCCTGCCTGCTATTTTCCCGATGGTATCGAGAGGGGCTACGATAGATCAATCGATAATTTTATTCGAATTTACAACGAGCGAGAAAATTTCCTGAGCTAGCTCCGGAGCCTAAATAAATTAAAGCTAATTAGCATGTCAGTAAACCAGATGCCTGTTAAAAGGATATTTCTAATCACATTCACCCTACTAGTAATTGCTACAATAGCTGTAGCCCTTATAGTACCTGCTAAAACAGGCCAAACAGGTGCCAATGGATTTTTTACCAAGTCCGATTCTTTGCGTATTCAGAACCCTGTGTACCAAGTGCCAATTCCCAATGCCATTGCCTTTGCGGGGGAGCAAGTACCCATTCATCTTTTTGATGTTCGTGAGAGCTTAGATAGAGAGCTACAGGTTAACACCTATTGGCATTCCCAAACCGTTCTTTTGTTAAAGCGTGCTAATAGGTACTTCCCCATTATAGAGCCCATCCTTAAGGAAAAGGGTATACCCGATGATTTTAAGTATTTAGCTGTTGCCGAGAGCGCCTTAACTCAGGCTGTTTCGCCAGCACAAGCAGTTGGGTTTTGGCAAATACTAGCAGCAACAGCTAGAGAGCTTAGCCTGGAGGTGGGCGATGAGGTTGATGAGAGATACCATATCGAGAAATCAACCTATGCTGCTTGTGACTTTTTGTTGAAAAGTTACAACCATTATGGAAACTGGACCATGGCTGCGGCATCGTATAATTTTGGCAGAAGTGGTATTAATAGACAAATGGCAAGGCAGGGCAATAACAACTACTACGATATGGTTCTTGGTGAAGAAACAGGTCGATACCTATTTCGAATCTTGGCCTTTAAAGTCATCTTTGAGCATCCCGAGCAGTATGGGTTTCACCTTATGCCCGATGAGCTTTATCCCCCACTAAAGTATTATGAGGTAGAAGTAGACACCGCTGTTACCAGCTTTGCACAGTTTGCCGAGCACTTTAATACGAACTATAAGATATTGAAACTTTACAACCCGTGGTTGCGAGAAAGCTATTTAACCAACAAGAGGGGTAAAACCTATGCTATTAAAATTCCTGAACGAGGATTCAGAGAATCTGCATATGGACAGGAATAGTTTACATGCTGAGTTGTAATAAACCACATAATTCTGAGTGCTTTGCATCACTACTTTATTTTTTTTTTTGAATAATGACACCACAAAAAGGAGAGGCGCTCGAAATTAACGTTCAGGGCGCAAGGGTTCACAATCTAAAAAATATTGATGTTGTTATACCACGGAATAAGCTAACGGTAATTACTGGGCTAAGTGGGAGTGGTAAGTCATCACTAGCATTCGATACCATTTATGCCGAGGGGCAGAGGCGATATATTGAAACCCTTTCGGCCTATGCACGTCAGTTTCTGGGAGCCATGGAACGACCCGATGTGGATAAAATTACAGGCCTAAGCCCCGTTATCTCCATAGAGCAGAAAACCACTAACCGCAACCCCCGTTCCACAGTGGGAACTGTGACTGAGGTATACGACTTTTTACGCCTGCTATTTGCCCGTGCATCTATAGCCTACTCGCAAAATACGGGTGAGGAGATGGTGCGCTATACCGACGAGCAGATAGTAAAACTTATTGTTAAGAATTTTAAGAACCGAAAGGTTGCCGTGCTTGCCCCTATAGTAAAGGGGCGCAAGGGGCATTACAGGGAACTTTTTGAGCAGTTTAGGAAAAAAGGTTACCTGTATGCCCGAATCAATGGCGAGATTACCGAGCTACGTCCTGCCATGAAGCTAGATAGGTACAAAACACACTATATCGAGCTGCTAATTGATAAGCTTATGGTGTCCGGAGACGATACCAAGAGGTTATCAGCATCAATAAATACAGCCATGGGGCAGGGCAAGGGAACCATCATGGTGTTTGATATGGACTCGGATGTTAGCCGATACTATAGCCGTAACCTGATGTGCCCCACAACTGGTATTGCTTACGAGGAGCCTGCTCCGCATACATTCTCGTTTAACTCCCCCAAAGGGGCTTGCCCGCGTTGTAACGGTTTGGGTACGGTTGCCGAAGCGGATATTAAGCGGATTATACCCGACCCAAAGCTGAGCATAAAAAAGGGTGGAATCCAGCCCTTAGGTCCCTACAAAAGTACTCTAATCTTTTGGCAGCTCGAAGCCATTGCCGCAAAGTATGGATTTACCATAAACGATCCCATTGAGAATATCCCCGAGGATGCGATGAATGTTATTCTTTACGGATCGGAGGAACAGTTTACCCTAAAAAATGCCGAGTTAGGCGTTAGGTCAAATTACTTTTTAAGCTTCGAAGGGGTTATTAGCTACATTCACAGCTACCACAATAACGACGAGATGAATGGCCGAGGGCCAAAATGGGCACAGCAATTCATTCAATACGTGGTTTGCCCAGTATGTGAGGGTACTAGACTTAAGCCCGAGGTGGGTTGGTTTAGGATTGATGGTAAAAGTATCACCGATGTGGCTAACCTTGATATAGAGGATTTGGCCAGATGGCTACATGGGCTTGAGGACCGGTTGAACCCAAAGCAAAGAGCTATTGCTACTGAAATACTTAAGGAGATTCGTGAGCGAGTTAGCTTTCTGCTTGATGTAGGGTTGGGCTACTTGTCGCTGAGCCGAGGAGCAGCATCCTTGTCGGGTGGTGAGAGTCAGCGTATTCGCCTTGCTACGCAAATAGGCTCCAAGTTGGTGAATGTACTTTACATACTCGATGAGCCAAGCATTGGCCTTCATCAGCGCGATAACGTTAGGCTTATTGAATCGCTTCAGCAGCTGCGCGATTCGGGTAACTCAGTAGTTGTGGTGGAGCACGATGAGGAGATGATTCTTTCGGCCGATCATGTTGTAGATATTGGCCCCCTTGCTGGCCGGCAGGGTGGTAAAGTAGTTGCGCAGGGAACGCCACAGGAGGTGTCATCTACACAATCGCTTACGGCACGGTACCTTAACCATGAGCTTGAGATTTCCATTCCTGAAATACGACGCAAAGGAAACGGGAAAAGTATTGCCATTGTTGGAGCAAAGGGGAATAACCTCAAGGATATCTCAGTGAAAATTCCATTGGGTAAATTTGTTTGCGTTACCGGTGTGTCGGGTAGCGGTAAATCCACATTAATAAACGAAACCCTACATCCGGCTCTAAGTAAATTGCTTTACCGCGCAATGGACGAGCCTTTGCAGTACAAATTAATCGATGGGTTGGACAATATTGATAAGGTTGTAGAGGTGAGCCAATCACCCATTGGAAGAACTCCTCGTTCGAATCCGGCCACCTACACCGGAGTTTTTTCCGATATTCGTAAGCTGTTCGAGATGACCCCCGAGGCCAAGATAAGGGGGTACAAGGCGGGTCGCTTCTCATTTAATGTAAAGGGCGGTCGATGTGAGGTGTGCAAAGGGGCTGGTGTACAAACCATTGAGATGAACTTTTTGCCCGATGTGTATGTAACCTGCAAAGGGTGTAACGGTCGAAGATACAACCGTGAGACGCTGGAGGTGAAGTACAAAGGGAAGAGCATAAGCGAGGTGCTCGATATGACCATAAATCAGGCGGTTGATTTTTTTGCAAATATCCCGTCGATATATCAAAAGATAAAAACCCTACAGGATGTTGGCTTGGGATACATCACCTTGGGTCAGCAGTCTACCACCTTGTCAGGTGGTGAGAGCCAGCGGGTAAAGTTAGCCAGCGAGCTGGCTAAGCGCGATACGGGTAAAACCTTGTATATTCTCGATGAACCCACCACGGGTTTGCACTTCGAGGATGTACGGGTGCTGCTCGATGTGTTAAACCGGTTGGTCGATAAGGGCAACTCCGTAATAGTAATTGAGCATAACCTAGATGTAATTAAAGTAGCCGATCATATCATCGACCTTGGCCCCGAGGGTGGAGCTAAGGGGGGCGAAATTGTTTGCGAAGGTACTCCAGAGGAGGTAATCCTAGGGAAAAAGGGCTACACCGCCGATTACCTGTACCGCCATATCCAAAGAAGTTCCTAGCTGCAAGGTATTTAGGGCATAAAAAAAGATCGAGGGATACGGCTAATTCTTTTTTTGAGGTGCTATGCATAGTATTTCTTCAATCTGAAGAAGAAAAAGTTTTCATCCCTGGCTCCGTAATTTACATTGATAAAGCGTTGTATTCTAGAGTTAATGTTTTCTGCTT
>JAVERU010000143.1:0-7774 GCA_034006965.1 Tenuifilaceae bacterium | reverse complement strand
AATGGTACGTGCTGCAATCTCGGGGATGTTGAACTCATCGCTGATTACCATCACACCTCCCGAACCCAGGTTGGTTCCGTAGTCGAGGGTCGATTCGTAATCCATCTTAAGGCCAGGGCCTTTCTTTAGCTCCTCGGCGGTGAGGATTGGCACCGATAGACCCCCAATGATTACACCAGTGATATTGCCTTTGTAACCTCCGGCCATCTCAATTAGCTCGTCGTACGAAACCCCCATAGGGCACTCGTATACGCCCGGCTTGTTCACCGCACCCGATACGCCAAATAGCTTAAAGCCGTATCCAGCTTCTGAACCCCACTTTTTAAATGCCTCGGCACCATTCTCTACAATGTATGGCACGCTGGCAAGCGTTTCCACATTGTTCACAATGGTTGGGCAACCGTAAAGCCCTTCCACAGCAGGGAATGGTGGTTTCATCCGTGGCAATCCACGCTTGCCCTCAATGGACTCGATAAGTGCAGTTTCCTCGCCACAAACGTACGAGCCAGCCCCTTGATGTACAATGATATTGTCGAGCTGTCCGAGCTTGCCATCCTTCTTGGCCTGAGCAATGGCCTTTTCAAGTATCTCGGCTATCCAGCCAAACTCACCACGAATGTATATAAAGGCAAGCTTTGCCCCCAGTGCATAAGCCGATATGGCCATACCCTCAATAAGCAGATGTGGATCGTAAGCAAGGATTTGACGATCTTTAAATGTGCCGGGTTCGCCCTCATCGGCATTGCAAACAAGGTAAATGGGTTTACCCGTATTTTTGGGTACAAAGCCCCACTTAACGCCTGTTGGGAAACCAGCACCTCCTCTGCCCCTAAGCTGCGATTCTCGAACCTCTGCAACAATATCATCGGGTTTCATGCTAAGCGCTTTGGCCAAGGTTTTATAACCGCCTGTTTTCTTATAAATATCTATATCGGTAGCATTCTCAACACCTCGGTTTTTAAGCAGCACGTTGCACTGCGACTTCCAGTTGTACTCAACAGGTAAATCGGGCATGATTCCCTGTCGGAGCGAGTCGATAAGCATATCAACCTTCTCCTTGGTCATAAGCTCGTAATACCTATCGTTTACCTGTACCACAGGACAAGTACCGCATGAAGCCAAGCACTCCACCTTTGAGAGGGTAAAGAGCCCATCGGTAGTTGTTTCGCCATGCTTTATTCCTAGCTTTTCGCTCAGGTAATTATAAATCTCCAAGGCACCCATTAGGGTAGCTGGAATATTGGTATCAACCTGCAGATGGTACTTACCAACCCCTTTCTCTACATTAAACATGGAGTAGTAGGTGGCCACGCCGTATGCCCGGGAATGTGATACACCGATTACATCGGCAATCTCAACCACATCCTCTTTGGTTAGGTTGTTACCTTTTGATTTTTGAACCAGGGTAAGAGCTGGCATCAGGGCCGATTCCTTTTTAGGATATCGACCCATGATTTCAATAATCTTATTCTTAAGTTCTTCTTTCATGAAGCTTATTGTTTAAATGCAACGCTATGCAATTTTCTCAACCTTAACAGCACAAACCTTATACTCAGGGATTTTGGCTACAGGGTCAAGCGCATCGTTTGTTAACACATTGGCAGCAGATTCGGCAAAGTGGAAAGGAATAAAAATGATCCCCTCCTTTATGCGTGAGGTTACCATTGCATCAATCTCAATGGCACCTCGACGGGTTGAAACCTTAACCTTCTCGCCATCAACAATGTTAAGTTTATGTGCATCATTTATATTAATCTCAACCATCCCCGATGGTTTAATGGTATCGAGCACCTTGGACCTTCGGGTCATTGAGCCTGTATGGTAGTGCTGAAGCAATCGACCAGTGGTGAGAGTAAGAGGATACTCCGCATCGGCATACTCGGCAGGTGCTTTGTACTCGATTGGCACAAGTAATCCTTTACCTCTTGAGAATTGAGCTCCATGCAGGATGGGGGTGCCTGGATGATCTTCGGTTGGGCATGGCCAACGGAGTCCACACTCCTTCTCTATCCTTTCGTAGGTCATACCTTTATACGAAGGTGTTAGCTGTCTTAACTCTTCGAAAAGGGACTCAGGCGTATCGGGGAAATTAACAGCACCCAAACGCTTGGCTACCTCTGCAATTATCTCGTAGTCCTGCTTTGCACCTTTGGGCCCTTCAAGCGCTTTGTTCGAAAGCTGAACCCTGCGCTCGGTGTTAACAAATGTTCCTGTTTTCTCGGCAAAGGCAAATGCAGGAAGTACAACATCGGCTAGCTCAGCAGTTTCGGTCATAAAGATATCCTGAACCACGAGGAAGTCGAGCTTTTCGAGCTGCTCCTTGGCGTGATGAAGATTAGGATCCGAAACCATTGGGTTCTCACCCATAATATATATAGCACGGATGGAGTCGCCAGCGTTGTTAACCATGGTAGTAACAGTTTGGCCAACCTTGTCGTCCATATCTTCATACTTAACGCCCCAAGCCTCGGCAAACTTCCTGCGATTGTCTTCAACAGTAACCGGCTGGTAGCCTGTGAAAACATTTGGTAATGCACCCATATCGCAAGCACCCTGCACGTTGTTTTGTCCGCGAAGCGGATTAACACCAGTACCGGGTTGCCCATAGTTTCCAAGTATCATCTGAAGGTTAGCCACCGCCTTAACATTATCGACACCATGGGTGTGCTGGGTAATGCCCATTGCATAAAAAACAGCACCCTTACCAGATGTTGCGTATAGCTTGGCTGCCTCGTAAATTTTTTCCTTGGGAATTCCACTTAGCTCTTCCACCTTGTCGGGAGTGAAGAAATCTAAGCTCTTAACATAATCGTCCCACCCCTCGGTACGCTCATCAATAAACTTTTGGTTATACCATTTTTCCTTAACAATGATATGCTGAAGACCCATGAGTACTGCCGTATCGGAGCCGGGTTTTTGCTTAAGGTGAATATCGGCGATACGAGCTAAATCAATCTCACGTGGATCAACAACAATAAGCTTAACGCCTTTCTCTTTAACAGATTTTTTTATCATTCCGCCAAAAACGGGATGATTCCATGTAGTGTTTGTACCAATGATGAATATTACATCAGATTGATCGGTTTCCTGCATGCTATTTGTCATAGCACCCGAACCTAACGTGGCTGCCAGTCCCGCAACCGTTGCGCTATGTCAAAGCCGGGCGCAGTGGTCGACATTGTTGGTGCCGATCACCCCTCGAGCTAAACGCATCATGGCGTAGTTCTCCTCGTTGGAGACCCTTGCCGATGTGAAAAAACCAATTGAACCTGGGCCATACTTGGCCTTTGTTTCGCCTAGCTTGCTTGCCACCAGGTCGAGCGCCTCATCCCATGAGGCCTCCTCAAATTTTCCATTTCTTTTAATAAGTGGAGATTTAAGCCTATCCTCACGATGGAGGAAATCGAACCCGAAGCGACCCTTTACACAAAGCATTCCCTTGTTGGTTTGCTTCTCCCAATTCTCCTCGGTTCCCATGGAGTAAACCCACTTGTTATCCTTCACGTACATATCTATAGAGCATCCAACTCCACAGTACGTACAGATGGTTTTCTTTTTCTCAAGATTCCAGAATTGTCCAACTCCTTTGGCATTCTTAAATGTTAATGCACCAACTGGGCAGACCTGAACGCACTCGCCACACTGTACGCATGACGATTCGCCCATGGGCTTATCCTCATCGCAAATAACGCGGGTATGACCCGAACGCCATCCAAAGTCGAGCACCTCATGCATCACATTATGGTTACACGCCCTGATACAGCGACCACACTCGATACACTTATTGGGATCGCGTATAATACCTGCCGATGACTCATCGAGCTTAATCCTTTCGTAATTGACTAGGAAACCAGGTCGTTCAATACCTACGCTGTACGCCATATCCTGAAGCTCGCAATGGCCATTGCGCTCGCAGGCTATACAGTTGTGCTCTCCATTGGAAAGGTGTAGCTCAACAATCATCTTGCGAAGCTGTAAAATTTGCTCGGTATTGGTTTTTATCACCATACCATCCTTTGCCTGGAGGCCGCAGCTCTCCTTTAGCCCCCTAAGGCCTTCGACCTCGACTAAGCAAGCTCGGCATGCACCAGCTTTCCCCGTACGGGGATGGTAGCATAACGAAGGGATGTAGATGTTGCTTTCCTTTGCAACCTCTAACACCGTCTTCCCGGGCTCAGCCATCAGAACCTGACCATCAATTGTAATTTTAACTGTTTTCTCCATACTCGTTTCAGTTAATTTTAGAGATTTCTAGCATTTTGAATATAATGTATCACTTAAAGCCATAATTGAGAAAAATAAATGAGGATACCCTTATCAAACCTCACATTTATGCTAAACAACATACCCAAAATTAGCTAAACGCTCAAACTCCCACTGGATATTTCTGTTATTTTATTAACAGTGTTATATTAATAACAGAAAATATTTTTTAGCTATGTGTCTCGCACTGACTAAATGTAGAAATGTTAGGGCGACGCATGTATGACATTTGTCATATTTTACAGCTATAAACTATATAAATAGGCCAATTTAGAATGATTCAAGTAAAAGGAGAATTTATAAGTTAGAACAGCAAAGTAAACTACCTCTCATCTCGCTGTATGTACTTTGCATACTGCCAATTACAAAAGTTACAAACCTACTAGAGGTACTTCTTAAAATCTTTAGATGAAAATAGATTTGGACAAAACAAGTGCTTATGTTATTAAACACACAGTAAAAAAATCAATAAATACAATTTAGGTAGGGAATGCAAAGTTTGGAAATAAAAAAGGCTGCACAAACAGGCAGCCTTTTTACAATAATTTTAGCTGGACCTACATGGATACCCAGCTATCTACACCTTTCCAATCATCATTGTTTAGATACTTCTCAAAGATATCGATCAACATTTCGAAAGTAAAGTACGATTCGGCCTCAAACATCCCATCGCCATGGTTATGCTGTACGATGAATCCCTGCTCCGATAGGGTGGTTTGCAAAAATCCTTTACTGCTGTTAAGAATGAGGAAAAAATTATCATCGTCGAGGGTTTTAAGCGAAGCTTTTAGTCTATTCAAACTTGGATTGCTGAATGTTTCACCATTAGCCACCTCAACCGAAAAAACTTTACTAGGCGTATCGAGGCCTTTGGCTGTAGGTTTGCGTTTAGATTCTTTCTCGGATGGAATCACTTTTGACCAGGATAGGAACTCCTCTTTGTCCATATCTGCAATGCCTAGGGTAAAAGCTTTCCAAGGCGCTTCATTCAAACTGGTTAAAGTGGCAACCTTTACCATCCCGTTGGGTAAATCGCCAAAATGAGCAAAGGCCAAAAGTGGCGATGTTCCCATAATGCTAATTCGTTGGTATCATATTTCATTAATTTTACCATCCCAATCCTTTGCCATGGCAACCAGCGGTTTGGCATCATTAGTTTGGAAATAACCGTCGACAAGACCATTTTGCACCATAGCTGTTGCATGTGCTTTGAGCGTATTCAAATCCTGCTTATGCTATGCTGTAATTATTTCCTTTGCAATAGGCTCAGGGTTGACCTGAGCAGGTACGATATGGCCAGAAACACTAGTAGCGTTGATAGAAATGTGCTGATTAAACTTTTCATCTTCATAATTTTACAGGGTTTATACAATAGCTGCTAGACAACCAATTAGTATTATACACAAACTTATTGAACAACCTTGTAAGAGTCAATTTAAACTACCTGCACTTTTCCATTGGTACCCTCAAGCACCTCACCAACCATTGATGTGTGAACAAAACCTTGCTGTTGGAAATTATGTACTACATTCTGCACCAATTCGGGCTTAACGCAAACCAATAATCCGCCTGAAGTTTGGGCATCGAGCAGCAGCATCTTCAGGTTATAGTCGAGGGTGCTTGCAAATTGGCAATGCTCCTCAACGTACTCAAGATTACGAAAGCATGCCCCTGGAATACAGCCCAATTCAATTAAATCGTACGCACCCTTAAACAGAGGTACTTTAGTGCTATCAATTTGAACAGTTACATTGCTACCCAGGGCTAATTTAAGGGCGTGGCCAAGGAGTCCAAAACCGGTAATATCCGTAGCGCATTTTACATTGTATTTTTGCATAATTCTAGCACCCACCATGTTGAGCTGCTTCATGCTGTCGAGAACCGTCTGATAATCTGCATCACTCACCTCGCCAATGCGTTTACCGGCCATAACTACACCAGCGCCAATAGGTTTTGTGAGAATTAGAACATCACCAGGTTGAGCAGCGGAATTGGTAATGATTCGGTTAGGGTGAACCTTACCGGTAACGGCCAACCCGTACTTTGGAACATCATCGACAATGGTGTGACCACCCATCATAACGCCACCGGCCTCAATTAGCTTATCGGTTCCACCTTTTAAAATCTCTCTAAGAATATCAAGAGGAACATTTGCAGGAAAAGCCACAATATTTAACGCGGTTAGCACCTCGCCTCCCATGGCAAACACATCGCTCAGCGCATTTGCGGCAGCTATTTGGCCAAATTCGTAGGGGTTTGAGCAAACCGGTGAGAAAAAATCGGTGGTTTGTATAAGCGCCAAATCATCGCTTATCTTATATACGCCTGCATCGTCGTGGGTTTCAATATCGACTAACAGGTTGGGGTGCGGAGTTTTGGGCAAATTGGCCAATGCTACGCTCAAATCTTTGGCCGGCAGCTTGGCCGAGCATCCACCGTACTCAACGGTACTTAGCAAATCAAAATTCTTCATTACATGGGTTTTTCGTAGATATCAAACTCAAAACTGGCCTCGGAAAGGATAGATTTGAGCACTTGACTATTAGCTACATGGGGATTAATACGAATGGACATACCGCACTCCGAGGTAATATCCTTGGGCGTTGGGATAATATCGAGCTTTATACCCTTTGCTAGCAAAACTTGCTCTGCCTTGAGCACGTGATGCGTAGATAGAAAGGTAAGGATTAGGTAGTTCATCGTTTAAACACAGAGGCACTGAGGCACAGAGTTTATTTTATGAGTAAATGTAAAAAAAATATGATGGTATCCACTCAGCCTTTTAAAGGAATTATTCTGCTTATAGGAAATCATTGCCGTTCAGTCAACCATTATTACAGGAAGTCCTTTTATCTGCTAACATTCATCAAATTTGCAAATTCACTATTCCTTTTCAATCAGCTAGGGGTAAACAACGCTGCCAGCACTGCTTAGCTGCTCCAGAATATCGTACATATTGGATACTATACCAACCCCAATGTTTGGCTTCTCGCCATAGTAATCGAGGCAGGTTCCACAGACGAAAATCTTTACTCCGCTCCGCTCGAGTTTGGTGAGGCTCTCAATCACTGGAGAGTTTTTAAGCGCGAGGAAAATCCCTGCATTAAGGAATACTAACGATTTGGGCTGATTGGTTGCTTCGGGCAAAGTATTAATAAAGGCTTTTATCAATATTTTTCCCAACTCCTCGGCACCATCGCCAAGCCTATCGCGCTGGAAGGCCACTACATAGTTTGACTTCTGAGGAAGATTTATCTCGCAGTACTCCTCAACGGGAGCACTCTCGGGCATCTCGCCAGTTTTGTTAACCAGTACGTGAAAAACATTCCCTTCATTTCGCACGCTTGGAATAAATCCATTGTCGGTAAGGAACCGGGTTACGTTTTTCATAGAGGTTTCGTTATCGATCAGAACCTCAAGGGTTTCGTTATCACTCATCTCGCCAAGGGCTTTCTTGGTCATGATTAGGGGTTTTGGGCAAAGTTCGCCCTTTGCATCTACTGTTCTCATA
>JAVERU010000142.1:0-7815 GCA_034006965.1 Tenuifilaceae bacterium | reverse complement strand
AATGTTTGACTGCCGTAACTCCATATCGAACAACGGAGCAATATTACTGAACAGCTCCGATACCTTAATAATGCTGAAGTTAGGCTTTGGAATTCGGGTTAGGTTACGGTAGGTGTTAACAAAGTGCATTAGCCCCGTGCGGCGCTTATGGATTGTTTGCAGACCCTGCTGTATCTCGCCCACGGTTTCCTCATCAAAGGTAGCATTGGAATCCTCCTTGCGAGCTTGATTTATAGACTTTACCATAGAGTTGAAGGTTGACGATAGCGAGGCGATGGGCGTAATGGAATTCATGATTTCATGAGTATGCACACGCTCTTCCAAAACACTTTGGATATTCTTAATGGTGGCCAGCACGATGTGCTTCTGCTGCACCTTAATCTCCGTTCCAAATATGGCTAGCTGCAAGGTATCATCCTCCTGCTGTACTTTATCCAAAATATTCTCGCCAGGGCTAAGGGTAAGCAGCTCATCAACTAGTTCGGGGCTAATGGAGTACAGCTGCTTAATATTCTTGAGGCCTGTAAGCTGAAACAATCGCTTGGCCGATTTATTTATCATCTCAACCAACCCATCGCGCTGGTATGCAATAATGCTAACATCAATATTCTGTACAATACTCTGCAAGTGCTGAAAATGATCCTCCTTCTCGCTTCTTGCGGTCTGAAAGTCCATAATCACATCATTAAATGCCCCGCTAAGCTCATCAAAGGAACTCCCCATTCCCTCAACCTGAAAAGTACGGGTAAACTCCGAGAATCTAATGGATTCGAGAAAGCTAGTCAGGTTGCGATTGGTGTTATCGACATACTTGTACAAAGCGTATACTTGCATTAATACAAGTACAGCAATTAGCACAGGCGTAATAAAAAACTCGAAGTTTAGCCAGGTGTAAAAAAAGATAAAAACGGTAATGGTGAGGAGGATTAGCCGAACATTGGCATTAACCCTAAACTTTTTATAGATCATACTTTTCCATTCTACGGTAAACCGAAGTTCTTGTAATGCCTAACTCCTTGGCTGCTTGAGTTATATTCCCTTGGCTTTGCTTTAGCACCTTGGTTATTATCAATCGCTCAATCTCATCGAGATAACAGGTGTCCAATTCCACTGGCGATCCCGAGGATGATTTTTGACCTGAGAGGAAAACATTGTTGGTTTGCAGCATGTTAGAGTTGCTTATGATGATTACTCGTTCAATGGTATGCTACAGCTGGCGAACATTTCCTACCCACTAATGGCATCCTTGGTGTGAAGTTCATATCGAGCAGAATAACATCATACTCAGTTTTACCCAGTAAATCGGGGATATGGTTAGGATTAGTTGTTGTGTTTACAGTTTCCACATGGGGCTTAGGCAAAAGCTTTAAGGCAAAAAGCATGTCCTCAGTGTTGTTAACAACTAATATCTTTCCATTTTTCACATTCATAGCAGGAACGTTTTGCATAGTTTAAAAAAGATACTGCATGTATTTGAGGGTAAATATATAAATTTTGTTTGGGTTGGCAGGTTGAAACATACAACATTTGAAGGAGAAAGGTCCCATTATACAATTTGGGCAAAGAAAAAACCACTTAGTTAATATGATTATCAACTAAGTGGTTTCCCTACTGAAGATGTTACAGGTTTCTATATCGCAAAGTACCAAGTAGCAATGGAGAGGTAAATTAAAACCCCAGTTATATCGGCCATTGAAGTGATTAGCGGAGCGCTTGCAGCTGCGGGGTCGAGCTTTAGACGTGTGAAGATAAAAGGAAGCATAAGCCCCAGAACACTCCCCGCCACAACGGTAAGTACCATAGAGCTGGCCACCACCAAAACAATTTCTGGCGCACGCACACTGGCGATTAGGCTAACGCCAATGGCCATGGTAACACCCAGCATGAGCGACACTAGAAACTCTTTACCCACAAGTATAAACCAATCCTTCGACTCCACATCGCCGGTTGCCAGCGAACGAATCATTAGCGTTGCTGACTGTGCGCCTGCATTACCCCCGCTGGCAATAATTAACGGGAGGAACAGTAAAAGCCCACCGACCTGTAGAAGGGTTGCTTCAAAACTCTCGATAATGCTACCCGATGGGATGTTCATAAAAACCAAGGCGGTAAGCCAGAATACGCGCATTTTGTATAGGAGGGTAATTTTTGCTTTCAACGGATTTACAATGGCATCCTGAAAAGCACCAAACTTGTGGAAGTCCTCGGTGTTCTCCTCCTCGGCCACGTCCATCATATCATCGAAGGTAACAATACCCAGCAGCAACCCATCGTTATCGGTTACCGGAAGAGCCACCCTGTCCTGATCTTGAAAAACCCTGATGGCCACCTCCTGGTCGTCGAACGCATTAAGCGCCACGTAACGATTGTCCATGAGCTCGGAGATTTGCTGATCGGGGGTAGCTAAAAGCACCTCCCTAATCCGTATATCATCAACAAGCCGCCAGTCGTTGTCGACTATGTAAATTACGTTTAGGGTTTCCGAGTCGCGACCATACCTACGGATGTGCTCCAACGCCTCCTGCACGGTGTAGTGGGGCTTAACTGCCACGTACTCTGGAGTCATCAATCGGCCAATACTATCCTTCGGGAAGCCCAGCAGCTTGGTAGCTACGGTTCGCTCCTCGGGCCTTAGCAGCTGGATTAGGCGCATGGTGATTTGCCCGGGCAGCTCCTCGAAAAAGGCTGTACGGTCATCGGGGTCGAGATCGTTCAGCAGGCTCGACAGCTTGCTAACATTCTGGGCTAAGCCCTCAATGATCTCCTCCTGTTTATCGTGATTTAAGTGCTGGAATGTATCCTTTGCCAAGTCGCGAGGTAGAAGCCTAAACACGATGATATCATCCTCATCGGACAACTCCTCAATTACTTCGGCAATTAAATAGGGATCTAGCTGGATGATTTCATCCCGTAATTTCTTCCACTGCTTCTCTTCGATTAGCTCCTGGAAGTTTACTGCTGTTTCTGTCATAATCTCCTTACAGTTTTGGTCTGCAAGGATATACGCGCCCCTTACAGACTAGTTTGAATTACGCTTCGTACTAGGATAAGGGTCCTCGTCCATATCGATTATAATATTGGTTACGACCGCAAAAGTAAGCTTATTCCTTCACTTTTCCTTGAGATTATGGATTTTTATTAGGAAAAACAGGCGTTGACCCTGTAGTCCTATTGTGTTTAAGGGATGATTAGCTACCAGCCAACTAAATCTATTGCCTGTAAACAAACGAGTTAATATTCATTCCAGCCCCCACCGATGCAAACACCAGCACATCACCTTTAGCAATGGTATGGTTAGATACCTGTCCACGGAGGATCATATCGTAAAGCGTGGGCACTGTAGCCACCGAGCTATTACCCAGCTGGTGAATGCTCATAGGCATAACATCCGATACATCCCTGCGAATACCATGCAGCTTGTAGAAGCGTTGCACTATGGCCTCGTCCATCTTCTCGTTGGCCTGATGTATAAGCACCTTTTTCACATCGGAAATAGGCACTCCCGACTTTTCTAACGCCACCTTCATGGCAGCTGGCACGTTGGACAGGGAGTACTCGTAAATTTTTCGGCCATGCATTTTGATATATCTTACACTTGGGTTGCTGCCCGGCGCATTGGATTTGCCTAAATACAGGTAGTAGGCCTCATCGTTGGTATGCGATACCATGGCGGTTGAGAGTATCCCTGATGGTTCATCGCCCTCAACACCTTCAACGATTGCGGCTCCAGCGCCATCGGAGAATATCATCGAATCGCGGTCGTACACATCAATAACCCTTGATAGGGTATCGCATCCAATAACCAAGCATCGTTTGGCCAGCCCCGATTTAATGTAAGCATCGGCCTGAATTACCCCTTGGATCCAACCCGGACATCCAAAGATAACATCGTACGGAATACATGATGTATTTTGGATGTTAAGCTTGTGCTTTATCCGTGAGGCAAGGCTTGGCAACAAATCGGTTTGAATGGTATCGGGGAAAACGTCGCCAAAATTATGAGCTACAATTATCTGATCGATAGCCTCACGATCGACTCCGGCCTGCTTAATGGCCTCCTCGGCAGCAATGGCGCCTATATCGGAGGTGTTCTGGTCCTCGCTGGCCCACCGGCGCTCCGATATACCGGTAATATCCCTAAACTTACTCACTATCAGCTCGCCATCGCCCTCAATAGCTGTCTGATCTTTCTCGAAGAAAACCTGCTTTACAAAGTCGCTGTTCTTAACAATCCTATTGGGAACATAGCTTCCTGTTCCAGTAATTACGGTATTAATTCTTCTCATCGCCAAAAAAATTAATTAAACACAAATAATCGAAAAACCTCTCAACTGAAAGATTTGAAAAAGCAATTGTGAAAATGAGCCTCAATAAATTCAGATATTTTGGGTACATTAGCACTTTAACTATAGGCAAAGTATGGAATTTCTGGTTTACGCACCAACAGTAACCCCAAGGATACAGTACACCTTAAACCATATCCTCAGCAATATGCTGGGCTTTAGCATAACTATTACCCAGCAGCTTGATGAGCTAAACCAGTATATGGGTCCCAAACTATCGTACAGCCAAAACAAAGCTAGCAATTGTATCAACATTACTCCACACAACCTTCTATTCGAAAACAAAATAACTAAACAATCGTTTGCTATATCGAGCTGGAACTCTCCCCTCATGCAGTTCAAAACCTCTGATAACGAACCCATTCCATTTGATATTTTTGCTGCAACATTTTTTTTAATTAGCCGATACGAAGAGTACATTACAGAAGGAACCGATATTCATGGCCGGTTTGAGGCGCACAACAGTATGGCTTACAAGCATGGGTTCCTCCAAATCCCACTGGTTGACGTTTGGGTTAGGGAGTTGGCAAAAGTGATTGAAGAAAAGTTCCCAGGCCTTCGAACATCAAAACGAAAGTTTGAGTTTATCCCCACCATCGATATCGATAATGCCTACGCATACAAGCATAAGGGTACTGTTTACAACCTGCTAGCCATTGCTAACTCTGCCCGCAATGGGCATTTCACCGATATGGCAAATCGGCTAAAGTTTATGCTGGGCATTAACCGTAACGACCCCTACGATACCTACCAAACAATTTACAGAGTATTGGACAAGAACCCAAATGCCATTTGGTTCATTCTTGGGGGCAAAAGAACGCAGTACGATAGAAATATCAGCCTAACAAAAGGGGCTATGCAGCAATTGCTGAGGGATATTGCCACCCGATTCGAAATTGGGGTACACCCGTCCTATGCTTCAAACGGCAATGCCCGTAGCGTAGGCAAGGAGATATCGCTTCTAGCAACTTGTAGTAAACAGATGATACAGAAGAGCCGGCAGCACTTCCTTAAGCTATCGCTACCCGAAACTTACCGCACGCTGGTTGAACTCGGTATTAAGGAGGATTACACCATGGGCTACCCAAATGCCATAGGCTTTAGGGCCAGCACATGCACACCTTTCAATTTTTACGATTTGAAGAGCGAAAAAGAGTTACCTTTGAGAGTTGTGCCATTTCAGGCTATGGACAGGGCGCTACTTGAGACATTCGCCCCCCAGGAAGCAGTGAGCGAAACGCTAAGGATGGCTTCGAGAATAAAGGAGGTGGGTGGAACTTTTGTAACCATTTGGCACAACGAGTCGCTCTCGGGGATAAACGAGTGGAAGGGCTGGGAAAATGTTTTTGAAACAATCGTAAGCGGAGTTAACCAAATGAGCAATACACTGTAATACATGTAGAGCATTGAAGATTGAATTTTTAAAACGAGACGATATTGACACTACCAAGTGGGACACCTGCATTGCCCGCTCGGTAAATGGGATGGTGTACGGATACTCGTGGTATCTAGACATTGTGTCGGAGGATTGGTGTGGTTTGGTTGGCGATGATTACCAAGCGGTTTTTCCACTACCCTACAACACTAAGTATGGAATTAGCTATATCTACCAACCATTCTTCACTCAGCAGCTTGGTTTGTTCTCAATTACGGCCATAAGCCAAGATATCATAGATCGCTTTCTGAACGCAATTCCCGATAGGTACAAGTTCATAGCCATAAACCTTAATACCTTCAACAAAACCGATTACGCCAAGGCTAAGATAACGCCTAGGGTTACCCATCACCTGGACCTAATTGAACCGTACGCAACAATATCGAACCGATATGGCACAAACACCAAGCGGAACGTTTCGCGCGCCGTTGCATACAACATATCTGTTGCGCGCAGCATCACTGCCCTAGAACTAGTTGAGCTCAAGCGCAAGCACAATGCGGCCAAGCTAAATCCTAAGCATTTTAACATGGTAAAGCAGCTGGTAACCCAAGCCGTTGGTAATGGGGTGGGCGAAATGCTTGGGGCTTACAACTCGCACAACGAGCTGTGCGCTGGGGCATTATTCCTTAAATCGAACGGGAAGGTTATCTACCTACTGGCATCATCGACCCCCGAGGGAAAAGCTCAGCGCGCGATGTTTGCCCTGGTTGATCACTACATCCACCAGAACTCGGAGCAAAACCTTGTGCTCGACTTTGAGGGATCTAACATCGAGTCCATCGCACGATTCTACAAAGGTTTTGGGGCCACCCCTTGTGAATACAGCCATATCGTCATCAACAGGTTGCCCTGGATGTTAAAACTTTTCAAGTGATGCTCAGAAATTTGATCAAAACCATAGCCTCACCCCTCCCCTTCGGCTTATCGATGTGGATTGCAAAGCCTAGGGTAGTTGCTGTATTTTATCATACCATAAGCCACAATGCCCCAGCGCATATAAAGCACCTGTACCCCACCGTAAACCCCGAGCAATTTGAGAAAGACCTAGATTTTCTCACACACCATTTCGATCCAACCGATTTAAAGGAATACATACATAGCGCACCATCGCGGAGTATAACAAAGCCTAAGCTGCTGCTAAGCTTCGATGATGGGTTTAGCGAGGTTGCCCACGTGGCAGCCCCCATACTTAGAGCCAAAGGAATACCCGCCACGGTATTCGTAAACCCATCGTTTATCGACAATAACGATATGCTGTACCGGTGTAAGGTAAGCCTACTGGTTGACAAAATCCTTAGCAATGGGGCAATGGTTGTGCTGCCCAACGAGGCCAAGTCTTATTTCGACAGGCCGATAATTCCAGCGAAAAAATTTGCTCAATGGATTAGCCATTTGGATTACTCCCAGCGTGAGCTATTGCACAGGCTGGCCAACGAACTTGGAGTCGATTTTGAAACGTACCTTAGTGATAGTAAGCCCTACCTCAGCACGGAGGAAACTTTAAAGCTGGCCAACGATGGATTTACCATAGGGGCACACAGCATGGACCACCCAAACTTCGCAAAAATTGCCCTAAAGGAGCAAATTGAACAAGCGGAAAGCAGCTTACAGTGGGTACAAAACAACGTACCGAACCAGCCCAAGGTTTTTGCGTTTCCATTCTCAAACGATGGGGTTGCCGCTGCATTTTACAAATATCTTTTAAAGGATAACCCCAAGGTATGTGACCTACTGCTGGGCACATCGGGCTATAAACCTACAGATACTAGCAAATTTATACACAGAATTCCCCTTGAGGAGAACGGTAAAAATGCAATGCAAATTGTAAAGGGCGAGTTGAACTACTATTTGGCTAAACGGATTATCAACAAACACAAGGCAACCATCCCGCTATGATTGATATAACAAGGGTAAAGCTATCGGAGCTAAATGCGCTGGTCTCATCACCAGAGTATGCAAACTGGGCGGTTATCCCCATTAGCCGCCACAGGGCTAAATCGTACATTAACAATCCGCGGGCTTCGGACAACGACA
>JAVERU010000141.1:0-7843 GCA_034006965.1 Tenuifilaceae bacterium | reverse complement strand
CTATCTTTTTGTTGCCAATCAGTACTCATACTGGATATATACTCACCGACAAAGGGATAAGGCAAAAGGAATACTGTTAGACGCTGCATATCTGGCTCAGGAGCACCTAGGTGCCAATCATATCGAAATGCTTGTTGGCTACTATAACCTAACCATGCTGAAGCCCAATATGGTTGATAAGATACCCTGGTACCAAGCTTCTCTCGACAACTATTCAAAAGAGAACTACCCTCGGTTTGGGTTTATTGTCAATCGCAACATAGGCTCGAGGTACTATTCTCTTGGGCAGTACAATAGGCCTGGGAACATTGGGATGCCTGTGTTAATGACTTCGATATGCCTACTTCGTCTATGTCGAATCTATATGCTACCACTGGGGGAAACATTGCAGCCCATGACATTGAGATGGCCATTGAATACCTACTCAAGGCTATTGAATAGCTCGATAAAACAGAAGTTGCTGTGGGGATGGAAATTATCCATAGCGATAACATTGGCAGATTTTACCTTCAGAATGCTGACTACAGCAATGCAATAAAGTATTGTCTATAGGTCTAGCGAGCTTTTAAAACTTAGGCTTGCAAAGTTAGAATGCATATCCAAAGGCTATCTCCCCCTCGATTGGGCTGGTTTTATTCTAATCAAAGGTTAAACGTGGGGCAAAGTAGAGATTTTTCACTATTTTTACACAACAAATGCACTAGTATGAATAAGTATAAGAGGGTACTCCTTAAGCTTAGCGGCGAAGCCTTAATGGGCAACGACAGCTATGGTATTAATACCGATGTTTTAAACTCCTATGCCCTTCAAGTGAAGGAGGTGGTAGACCATGGGGTTGAGGTTGGAATTGTGATTGGTGGAGGAAATATTTTCCGCGGTCTGAGCGGCGTTTCCAAAGGTTTCGACCGCGTGAAAGGCGACCAGATGGGTATGCTGGCCACAGTAATCAATAGCCTTGCGCTCCAAAGCGCAATTGAGAGCGTAGGGGGCAAGGCCAAGGTTTTTACCGCTACAAAGATGGAACCCGTTGGCGAGCTTTACACCAAGGCGAAAGTCCTTGAAGCCTTTCGAGAGGGATATGCAGCCATTATTGCAGGGGGGACAGGCAACCCGTTCTTTACCACCGACACAGCATCGGCACTTCGGGGGGTTGAAATTGAAGCCGAAGCATTGCTGAAAGGCACCAGGGTTGATGGCATATACACTGCCGACCCGGAGAAGGATCCGAAGGCTACAAAATACAACACCATCACCTTCGACGAGGCCTACGAGCAAAAGCTAAAGGTTATGGATTTAACTGCATTCACCATGTGTAGCGAGAATAACCTACCCATCATTGTGTTTGATATGAACACTACAGGAAACCTAAAGAGGATAGTTTTTGGAGAAAATATTGGTACTTTGGTAAAAAAATAAATACTTTTATGGTCTAAACACTCTACTATTATGACTGAAGAAGTTAATTTCTGCATAGAGGAAGCCAAAGAGCGAATGGAAAAAGCCATATCGCATCTTGAGAATGAGCTTCGAGTAATTAGGGCCGGTAAGGCTAACCCAGCAATGCTTTCGGGGATAATGGTTGATTACTATGGCACCATGACCCCACTCCAACAGGTCTCAAACGTGGGTACTCTAGATGCCAGAACTATTACGGTTCAGCCATGGGAAAAGGCAATGATAGCTCCTATTGAAAAGGCCATACTTGGGGCCAACTTAGGATTTAACCCCCAGAACAATGGTGAAGTAATACGCATTGCAGTACCACCACTAACCGAGGAAAGGCGAAAACAGCTGGTTAAGCAGGTGAAAACCGAGGGCGAAAATGCACGCGTGAGCATTCGGAATGCACGCCGCGATGCCAACGATGAGATTAAAAAAATGCAAAAGGACGGCTTGCCAGAGGATATGGCCAAGGATGCCGAGGGTGAGGTGCAAAAGATGACCGATACCTACAACAAGAAGGTAGAGGAGCTACTACTAAAAAAGGAGGAAGAGATACTCACAGTATAAGTACAGAAAAGCCGCTTAACGCGGCTTTTTTTACACTCTTTTCATTCTCAGAATTCGCGCAGCAATATCTAACCCTAACGATAGATTGCCTGGTATAATTAGATGATGATTGCCCAGCGGGGCATCCGTAAAGTAATCTACCACATCGGGCGAAACAGAAACAGCAAGCTGTGTTCTACACCCCATCTTCTGGTATGGTTCTTCAGCAATTTTACCAGTGGCAATAAAAAGCTTGGTAAGGGTATGGTCGAGCCTTAGTATTGTTACCTCGTTGGCCTTAAGTTTACCTTTTATTGCCAAGCCTTTACCTGACTCAAAATGCGTATCTAGCTCGAAATCGACCAGCAAATTGGCAGGTATGGTGCAATGCGAGAAAAGTACACGATTACTATTTACATGGGTAACATTGGCTATCCATGGTACTATCCCAAACATCTCTTTTACTAGCATCATTCCCAGTAGGCTGCAAGTGTCTCCTTCACAACCAGCTGGTATTCCATCCATTGACAGCTTAGACAGGCCAAGGCAAGCAGTTGTTTTGCGCGAGGTGACCAGCGAGAAACACTCAACGGTAACTGCATTCAGGGCAAAATCATGTACCAGCTTCGATATTGCCTCGTACACCCTACCCGTCTCATAAAGCGCCTTGCTATCATCACACTTGAAAAAAGCCATATACTCGGGGGCAACTTCTGTCACAGCATCAATATCTACCTTGCTCCAAGGAATATCTACTTGCTCAACACCCAGCTTAGTTTTAATAATAAACGGATCGATATTTGAGTTAACCAGCCAATCGGATACCTCACCAATTAGACCAAAACGCTGGCCCTTTAATCGGTTGAGACCAGCTTTAATGGCGTACAAATACTCCACCATCTCAATGGCTTTGAAGCTTGTAAAATCGACCAGCAAGCTCGAAATCCTATTCTGATTCATCCAAGCCTTTACCTCTGTAGCAGCAGCCCAGGAGTTATCGGTACCAGAGGCCATTAAAAGGTAAAAACCATTCTCACGAACCGATTGTAACGCTATGCGTTCAGAACCTCCGGTAAGAAAAACCAAGATTTCGGGATCTTTATCGACATACTCCACCCTTTCGCGATGGAAAACCTTTTGTAATCGCTTCTTGCCCTTGGAGAATACGTTTATATCCGCTGCCGGAAAGGCCAGAAGT
Organism: Tenuifilaceae bacterium; assembly: GCA_034006965.1. Taxonomy (GTDB): domain Bacteria; phylum Bacteroidota; class Bacteroidia; order Bacteroidales; family Tenuifilaceae; genus Perlabentimonas. The sequence continues at coordinate 4,656 of JAVERU010000141.1, read as the reverse complement.
TTTGCCCGTAGCTTATGCATTGTTAGGTATTATGATTGTATTAACGTGCTATTCGCCTATTGCCTCAACTATATCCATTGCAATGTCAAGATACTGGTATACATCAATCGGATGGCCACCAATGCGTTCATCGTGCCGTATATGTCCTAGGCGCACTGCAATCATATTTAGCTCGGGAATAACAAAGATGTACTGACCCAGAATGCCCCTAGCAAATACTACGTGACGATCGCGATGATTTGCAAACCACCACTGGTGTCCATACCTTTCCGTTGGGATTCCACCTAACTCCTTGTCGGCTAAGTATAGCGTGGGCTGTAGGGTTTCGCTCATATATTTTTGGGAGATTAGCTGCTCGCCCTCCCAACTCCCTTTATGGAGTATAAGTCGTCCTAAGCGAGCAAAATCCCTTGCATTGGAATTAAAGCAGCAGTATGCCTTCTCAATACCATCCTCCTTATCGAGGCTCCAAAGAGCATCATGCTCCGCACCTATCTTGCTCCAAATCTTTTCCGACATATACTCACTAACGGTTCTACCAGTAGCCTGGGCCACAATAAGCGACAGCAGCTGAGTATCGCCACTGAGGTAATCGAACTGCCTACCAGGCTCATTAATAACGGTCTGATTTATCACCAATTCGCGAAGGAATTTTCCGTAGTAGGCCTGAGTTGTTGTTGAGAAAAGGCTGGCGTAGGCCTCGTCCCAGCTTAAGCCTGAGCTCATGGTTATTAAATGGCGGATGGTTATGTTCGCTTTTGCTCCCTCGCCAAACTCGGGCAAAAAGGCCGATACTGGTTGGTCTAGAGTCTCAATGTATCCATCATCAATGGCGCAACCAATAAGCAAGCTGATAAAGCTCTTTGCCATAGAGAATGAGTTGGAGTAGGAGTCGGTACCATACCCCTCCCAGTACGACTCGAACAGTAGCAGCGAATCCTGAGCCACAAGGAAAGCAACAGTTCTAGTATCGGTAAGTTCACCTAGCTGCTTATCAGTTAGGTTATACGAGTTATAGTTTGATGATACTTTCCAGGGTTGTGATTCACCCTTAGCTACCACCCTATTGGCAAAAATGCTGTAATGATGAATTTTGGCCTTTTGGTAACGCAACGCTTTTACAATGTAATGATTCTGAGGAATTGAAAGAAAAACCCCTAATGCAAGCACTACCAGCGCAACAAGGCCAAGTACTATTTTCCTTTTCATAGCGTTAAGTTTTTGGTTTTGGGCACTTACTATATACTAGGACCTAATTGGTCTCTAGTATTTCGAATAGCTCATCGAGCTTGGGAGTAAGAATTATCTCTGTACGGCGGTTCTTTTGCCTTGCTTCGGCATTTTTTTGGGTATCAACTGGGTGATACTGGCTACGGCCCGAAGCGCTAACCCTAGCGGGATCAATCCTCGATCCATCTAGCAGAATTCGAACTATTGAGGTAGCTCGCTTAACGCTAAGATCCCAATTGTCGAGCAGTTCACCTCTTGGAGGGAATGGTAGCTCGTCGGTATGCCCCTCAACCATAATGTTTATATCTGGCGATTGCTCAAGCACGGGGATTAGCTGCCTAAGCGCCCTAACGCCATTGGCATCAACTGTATGGCTACCCGACCTAAACATGAGCTGCTCATCGAGCGACACGTAAACCTTACCGTTTTTAAGCTGCACGCTCAAACCCTTGCCCTCGAACCCAAAGAGAGCGTCGGCAACAGCTCTGCGCAGCGCCATAACAGCGGAGTCCTTACGAGCAAGAATTTGCTCCATCTCCATAATTCTTGCATTCCGCTCATCAAGGTCGCCTTTAACCTGATTAAGGTAAGCCTGCATTTCCTCTAGGCTTTTTCTCCTAATATTAAGCTGTCGCTCGAGCTCCTTAAGGGCATCCTCCTTCACCTGCAGCTCAGCTTGGGTCTCCTGCAGCTGGGCTAACACCCTTCGGGTTTCCTTATGACTACCCGCCATGATGCTTTGCTGAAGGTCTTGCAGCTCGGCATATCTTATATTTAACCTCTCGTTATCGTCCTTTAACCTATTCATTTCTACCGAACGCAAGAGGCTATCGGCAACCAGCTGATCGTACTCAGTTTTAAGCACCTTGTACTTGCTCTCAAGCTCCTTAACGTTAACCTCCAATGCTTCATTCTCAATAGAAAAACGTTCGCGCTCCTCTTCACATTTCACATTCTTATCCTGGAGAGCCTGAAACTCTTTGGCAGGCACACATGAGTTCATAAAAAAAAGGGGGAACAATGGGGCAACAAGTAGCAACTTTAATGATTTCATCAAAATATTTTTTTGGGTATTGGAATTCAATATGTAATACAAATATAGCAATACTTGGAATTCAATCCGTTTTGTTGCTATATTAGTGTCTGGATATTTATCAACATTTCAACTAAAATACCCGTAGAGGCCAGATAGTTTGTGCAATCTATATGGCAAGGAGAGGTTACAATAATAAAATTTTTAAATTTGTTATAACTTTGCCACAAATATAATTAAGTATGGAGTCGCCCTTTCATTATCTAAATAATATTAGTTCTCCCCTCGATTTAAAAAAATTGAAACCTGAGGAGCTGGTTGAAGTAAGCCATGAGCTAAGGCAATTCATTATCGATGTGGTTTCGAGCAATCCAGGGCACTTTGGAGCAAGCCTTGGGGTTGTGGAGCTAACTGTGGCGCTGCACTATATCTTTAACACCCCCTACGATAGAATAATATGGGATGTAGGCCATCAGGCCTATGGCCATAAAATACTTACCGGGCGGAGAGATGTTTTTTACACTAACCGCAAATACAACGGAATAAGCGGATTCCCCAAGCGAAGCGAGAGTGAGTACGACTCGTTTGGGACTGGACATAGTGGAACATCTATCTCTGCTGCCTTGGGAATGGCTGTTGGGTCGAACTTAAAATCGGAACAACGGCATACAGTTGCCATAATAGGTGATGGATCGATGACTGGAGGCATTGCCTTTGAAGGATTAAACCATGGAGGATCGCAAAAGAACAATTTACTGGTAATCCTCAACGATAATAATATGGCCATCGACCCCAATGTGGGCGCGCTCAAGGAATATTTACTAGACATCACCACATCGCAAACTTACAACAAGATTAAAAGCGATGTATGGAATTTATTGGGCAAACTTAACAAGATCGGCCCCAGTACACGATCAATGGTACAGAAACTTGAAAACGCTTTAAAATCAGCACTACTCAAGCAAAGCAATCTTTTCGAATCGCTTGGATTTAGATATTTTGGCCCTGTTGATGGGCACGATGTGGTTTACCTAGCCCAGGTACTCAACGACCTAAAAAACATTCCAGGACCTAAGCTCCTTCACTGCGTTACTGTAAAGGGCAAGGGATTTAGCCCAGCGGAGCAAAACCAAACAGCATGGCATGCCCCCGGGGTATTCAATAAAACCACGGGAGAAAGATTGGTTATAACTACCAGCAAACCCTCTCCACCCCGGTTTCAGGATGTATTTGGCCACACCATGGTGGAGCTAGCCGAGCAAAACGAGAAAATTGTGGGCATCACCCCTGCAATGCCCAGCGGTTGCTCCCTTAACATCATGATGGAGAAAATGCCCGAACGAACATTTGATGTTGGTATCGCCGAGCAGCATGCAGTTACCTTTGCTGCAGGAATTGCAGCAGAAGGCCTCGTACCATTCTGCAATATCTACTCATCGTTTATGCAGCGGGCATACGATCAGGTTATTCATGATGTTGCACTACAGAAGTTGAACGTTGTATTTTGCCTCGACCGCGGTGGTCTTGTTGGCGAAGATGGTGCAACGCACCATGGCGTTTTCGACCTAGCCTATATGCGTACAGTCCCCAATATTGTGGTGTGCTCACCGCTCAACGAGGAGGAACTTCGCAATATGATGTTTACCGCACAGCAACCCGATATGGGCCCTTGGAGCATTAGGTATCCAAGGGGAAATGGATCAATGTCGGACTGGCAAAAGCCTTTTAAAGCCATAGAGGTTGGAACCGGAAAAATACTTAGAGAAGGTGACGATCTAGCCATACTATCGATTGGCCCTCTTGGCATACAGGCATCAAAAGCCATAGACAAGCTTGAAGCAGAGGGTATTTCGGTTGCACATTACGATATGCGTTTCGTAAAGCCATTAGATACAAACCTACTGACTCAAATTGGAAAACGATTTAAAACCATCATCACCATTGAAGATGGAGCATTAATGGGAGGATTTGGTTCAGCCGTACTCGAATGGCTAAACGACAATGGGTATGATACAAGGGTTATCAGGCTGGGCATTCCCGATAGGTTTATTGAGCATGGTACACCCCAAGAGCTTTATCGTGAGTGTGGTATTGATGCAGAGGGGATTTATGAGTCGGCCAAACGAGTAACCAGAAAAAAAGTAGTTGGCAAGGTGGTGTAAATTGATATCCTACCCTACATTTTTCGCATCAATATCCATTACGTTCTTGTCCAAAACAAAAAAAGCAACTATATTCGCACTCCAAAATAGCCCTGCCTATGCCCGGATGGCGGAATTGGTAGACGCGCTGGTCTCAAACACCAGTGATAGCAATATCGTGCCGGTTCGACCCCGGCTCCGGGTACAAAACGCAAAGCCTTTAGCCAAATCTGGTTAATGGCTTTTTCTTAA
>JAVERU010000140.1:0-7861 GCA_034006965.1 Tenuifilaceae bacterium | reverse complement strand
ACCAAAACCATAGGACCATCCCCACTGGTACGCAACCCAACCACAAGCTAGTGGCGATAGCCAAGCACCTATGTTGATACCCATATAGAAAATGGTAAAACCAGCATCTCTCCGAGGATCACCAGGCTCGTACAAGCTCCCTACCATCGACGAAATATTTGGCTTAAACAAACCATTACCAGTAACAAGGAAACCTAGTCCTCCAAAAAACAACACAGGGGTCTCAATGGTCATCATAAATAAACCAATGGCCATCATAATTCCACCAGTAACAATGGCCTTACGATACCCCAAGAATTTATCGGCAATCATACCGCCCAGTACAGGAGTAGCATAAACCAACGCGCCAAAGGCAGCGTAAATGCCGTAGCCTAATGCATCGGCCTCGGCGCTATTCATATCGGCATATAGCCTTTGCACCACATAAAGCACCAGTAGTGCTCGCATACCGTAGTAGCTAAATCGCTCCCATAGCTCTGCAAAAAACAGATAGTAAAGAGCCTTTGGATGTCCTCTCATAGTTTTTGTTTTAATTGTTTGATAATAATTGATTTAGAAATTTTGCAATTTTATCACATTCTCTGGGCATGGAGCTCAGAACTCCTTGGTGTAAAAAGAGGGAAAGGGAAAAACGGGAATACTACTACTGTTTTATCAACAGATGCCAAAAGCCAAGATAGTAGTGATTTCGATAAATTACCTGACTCAAAGCGTTTCCCATAGTTGAAATGTTTTTTGAGATTACAAACCTAATTAAAAAAAACCAATCTTTAAAATTTTTCGATTCACTATTGTATTAACCTACTGGTATTTAGGTTATTCCATACCTCGATTTTACGAAAAATGCTCGGAAAGAAAAAATTGCAAACAGCCCGTTTTGGCTAGCACCTAAGTTTAATTTATCTTTAGCATGTTTTATATCTATCTAAAAATCAATAACAGATTAGCAACATAATTATTACATGGATCTCCAAATTACCCCTCAGCTGCAGCTTGCTCTCGATTTTGTAGAAACAACGGGCAAAAACATTTTTTTAACAGGCAAAGCGGGTACAGGGAAAACTACCTTTTTGCACAACCTAAAAAGGCAAACCTCAAAGCGAATGGTGGTGGTTGCCCCAACAGGTGTTGCAGCAATAAATGCTGGAGGTGTTACCATCCACTCATTCTTCCAGCTGTCGTTTGGCCCGCAGCTACCCTACTCTGCTGCTGGAATCGAAAGCAGAGATAGTTCTAGGATACAACGCTTCAGCCGTGTTAAGATAAATATCATCAAAAGCCTCGACCTGCTGGTAATTGATGAGGTGAGCATGGTGCGTGCCGATCTGCTTGATGGTATCGATTCGGTTTTACGTCGATTTAAAAACCGTAACAAACCCTTTGGTGGCGTGCAGCTGCTCATGATCGGCGACCTGCAGCAACTTGCTCCCATTGCCAAGGATGATGAGTGGGCCATACTCCGTGAGCACTACGACACGGTATTCTTCTTCAGCAGCAAGGCGCTACAGCAAACAAGCTTTGTAAGCATTGAGTTGAAGGATATCTTCCGCCAAAGCGACCAGCAGTTCATCGACTTGCTTAATAAGGTACGTAACAACGAGCTAAATCTGGACGATGTAAATATGCTTAACCAGCGTTACATGCCAAACTTTAAGCCCAACGATACCGAGGGTTACATCACCCTAACTACTCATAACAACCAGGCGCATAGTATAAATACTGCTAAGCTCAAAGAGCTAAAAGCTGAACCCAAATCATTCACGGCCACCGTTAAGGGCGATTTCCCTGAGCACGCCTACCCTACCGATTACGAGCTAACGCTCAAGGTTGGTGCCCAGGTGATGTTTGTTAAGAACGATCCCACCTACGAGAAGCTTTTCTTCAATGGAAAAATTGGAACCGTTGAGGATATCGACGAGGAGGGAATTTACGTGCAGTGCCCCAACGACCCCGCTCCCATTCTGGTTACGCCGTTGGAATGGGAAAACACCAACTACACCATCGACCCCGATACCAAGCAGATTAAGGAGAATATTACGGGTAAGTTTGTGCAGTACCCCCTTAAGCTGGCATGGGCCATCACCATACACAAAAGCCAGGGGCTAACCTTCGATAGGGCAATAGTTGATGCGCAGGCCGCATTTGCCCACGGACAGGTTTACGTGGCGCTTAGCCGTTGCCGCTCGCTCGATGGGCTGGTGCTAAGCTCACAGGTGAATACCAACGCCATAATCAGCGATAAAGCTGTAACAGGGTTCACAAAAGATGTGGAGAACAATCAGCCTAGCCCTTCGCAGCTCGTTAATGCGCAAATTGAATATCAGAGAGAGTTAGTTCTTGATCTTTTTGATTTTACGCAGATTCAAAAAAATATCGACTACACACTGCGGTTAATTCGGGAGAACGCTGGGAGCTTTCCCCCACAGCTTTCCGAAAATCTGACAAGGCAAGCCAATAGATTTAAAAGTGAGATTTTTGATGTTGCGGCAAAATTCTGTCAGCAGGTAGGTAAGCTCGTTGCCGAGCACCAATCGGTACAGGAAAATGTTGCGCTCCAGGAGCGTATAAAAAAGGCCGTAGCCTATTTTACCCCAAAAATAGAGGAAGACTTTCTTCAGGTATTTCTTAACACCAACTACGAGTCGGACAGCGTAGATTTAGAGAGCAAAGCCAAGGATCAGCTCGAAAGAATTGTCAAAAATCTGGGCGAGAAAATGGTTTGCATTAAAGCTTGTGAAGATGGGTTTAACCTTTTGAAATTCCTTGATGTAAGAGCAAAGGCAGCCATTGAAGATTTCAAGAAGAAAAAAGCTAGAACAAAGGGTAAAGAGGTGTCGGTTGATACTATACACCCAGAACTTTTCGAGAGGCTTCGCCAATGGCGACAAGCAGTTGCCAGTGAGCGCAAGGATAAGGTTTTTAAAATATTACGGCAAAACACCCTGTACGATATTGTAAACCAGCTACCCTATCATAAAGCGCAGCTAAAAGCCATAAAGGGCCTGGGGCCAAAAAAAATAGCCAGTTTTGGTAACGACATTCTCGATATAGTTCGCGAGTACAGAGTTGAAAAGGGTTTGGGAATACCCGAGGGAGAAGTTTTTGAAACGGATGACGATAAGTCGAATAAACCGAAATCGTGGGAAATCTCTTTTGAGCTGTTTCAGCAAGGTAAAGCCATTGCCCAAATTGCCAAGGAGCGCGATATGGTCGAGTCAACCATTGCCAATCACCTTACCCGCTACATCGATTCGGGAGAGATACCCATTGATGCGCTGGTTAACCCTGAAAAAATTGAAGCTATCAGCCAGTACTTTTTAAATGCCGATGATACGCGCCTTGCTCCTGCCAAAGAGGCTCTGGGCGATGAGTACTCATACAACGAGCTACGTTGGGTGCTAAAGCATTTAATATCAGCGGGAAAAATTAAGACCGAAGATAATAATTAACCAAATATCAAAACTATTATGAGAAGTTACCTATTCATCATCAGCTTAGCCTTATTAAGCGTTTCGTGTGGTTCACAGAGTTCAAAGCAAAAGGACGAGAAATCAACAAAATCTGCCCTAAGCATTACAGATGAAAACGCAGCAGCCTTTTACCAGAAGTTACAATCGCTATGCGGAAAATCGTTTGCAGGCGAAGAGGTGTACATAAAGGAGGGCCGCGAGAGCTGGGCACACCAGCCGTTTAGAATGTTCGTAACGCGTTGCGACAATCAGGAGATTCACATACCTTTCCACGTGGGCGAGAATAAATCGAGAACATGGATGTTTATTGTTGAGGATGGTAGGCTACGCTTCCGCCATGATCATCGGCATGAGGATGGGACTCCAGAGGACTTAACCCTTTACGGCGGTTACGCCAACGCTAAGGGAACCCCATTCCGTCAGGAATTCCCCGCCGATGACTACACGGTGAACATTCACCCTCGGTCCGAGGGTTCGGTTTGGGTAGTTGAACTAGCCGAGGATATGAGCTCCTTTAGCTACCAGCTCCATCACCACGGCGAGCTGCTGTTTCACGGCAAGTTCGATTTGACTAGGGAAATAGCTGAGGAGTAAAAATTTGAGGGCCTAAAGAGCCCTCATTTTTTTTGCCAAATCGCCAAGGCTATAGGCTTTAAAAACCAAATTTTCCCCCTCAGTCACCATCCAACAGGGGCTATTGTTGTCCGTTACACAATTTACCTTTACGCTTGCCAGCGGTGGATTTTCGGTATCGAAGCCTATGCGCTCGAGCATCCGAGCGGTCCACAAGCGCACATTTCCATTGCCCTCAAGGGCAACATACCGGGTTGGTTTGCGGTAGTTACGGAAAAGCCCCGAATCGCCATCGAATACTACATGCGTATCGGCCAGCAAATTCTGAAAGCTGTTACTCAACGCCAAATCCTCTGGTGCTCCTGAAGCAAGCCCTGAATTAAGCATCATCCATATGGTATCAGCCTCATGTATGGCTCCCTGCAAATCGTGGGTTGAGTACACAATGGTTTTTCCCTTGGTGTGAGCCAAGTTGGACAAAAGGCGCACCATTTCGAACTTATTGGGCAGATCGAGAAAAGCGGTGGGCTCATCAAGAATGATGATTCGAGTATCCTGCGCAAGGGCAAAGGCTATCATTGCCCGTTGGCGCTCGCCATCGCTTACGGTGGTTATATCCCTATGGGCAAGATGGTTGATACCGACAAGCGTAAGGGCGTAATCCACCATCTCCCAATCGCTGGGCGACAATGCCCGCGACCAGTTAAGGTGAGGGAATCGACCCACAGCAACAAAATCGCGGATATAAAGGTTTGCAACCCTAACGGGATCAGCAGGGACAAAGCTTAAGGCCTTGGCCCTTTGCTTCCGCATAAGGGCAGATGATCTAGTTCCCTCAACCTGTATCTCACCACACAGGGGTTGCTGCAACCCAATAATTGAGCGTAGCAGCGTTGATTTTCCTATACCATTGCGCCCCACCAACGCTATTAATTCACCCAGGTGAGCGTCGACCGAAAATTTGGGCAGCAGCGGATTGCTTGGGCTATAGCCCAACTCCACATCCTTTATTGATATTGATATCCTACCCTGCTCCATGATTAAACTCCTGCAAAACGTTGATTTTTCACCACCACATATATAACTATGGGGATACCCAGCAAGGCGGTTACCGAGTTTATGGGCAGCGTTACCTCAAAGCCTGGCAGCTGCGACACGATATCGGCAAAAAGCATGGCAATGCTACCCAGCAGCATAACCCCAGGCATTAGAAGGCTATGGTTGGCCGTGCGAAAAATCATACGAGCCACGAGAGGTACTGCAATGCCGATAAAGCCTATTGGCCCGCAAAAAGCCGTTACGCCACCAGCCAGCAAGCTGGTAGATGAGAAAATTAGCACCCGGGTTAACGTTAGGTTCAATCCAACTCCCTTGGCATAAGCATCGCCAAGCAGCATTACGTTTAGCAAGCGAATTGATATTAAGCCTAAAGCTAATCCTACTCCTACAATTATAGCAAATACCTGCAGCTGCATACCCGCCACGGAGCTAAGGCTTCCCATGGTCCATATCACAAAAGCCTTTAGCATCGACTCGCTACTAAAGAACTGCAGCACGCTTACCAACGCCGAAGCACCCGAGCCAAACATCATACCGAGGATTAGGATGGTCATAATATCCTTTACCCTTACCGATACGGCAAGCACAACCAGCAGCACCAGCATGGCGCCCAGTATGGCTGCACCAGCCAGGCTAAAGCTTGTGGCCATTCCCGTTAGGCTAGCAGCCCCAACCGATGCTATGCCCAGTACCATAATGGCTACGCCCAGACTAGCACCAGCGCTAATGCCCAGCACGTAGGGCCCTGCCAGGGGATTACGGAATGTGGTTTGCATCTGCAATCCGCTAACCGATAGCGCGGCACCGGCTAGCATGGCCGTTATTGATTTTGGCAACCGAAAATCGCGCACAATGGTTCCCCACACCTCGTTATCGGTTGCTCCAAAGAGCGATTTTATAACATCAACCCAAGGGATTGAAACGGAGCCAAGCAGCAGGTCGAATACAAAGAATACGACCAGCAGCAAAACTAATCCGCCAAAAATTAGCGGATTTCTCGATTTCGTTAGCTTGTTAGCAAAAGTAATCATTGCAGCTCCTTGTAGTAAACCAAATCGTGATCGAGGTGGTTAGGGTGAAATATCTTAATTAAATCTTTTATGATAATATGAGGATTAACCACCCCCGACTCCCAAAAATCGTTACCCCCAGTTGAATTCACCCTATTATTATTGTTGAACACCCTACCGTGGGTTAAAATGGGCATACCCTTAACAATGGGCAGTTCGTTTACGATTTCTGAAAGGGAATTCACTGTTCCGGTGTTTATCCATACATCCGCATTTGCAGCATATTCTAATGCATTCTCAATGCTAAAAGGATAGCTTTTACTCCCCATTAAATGCGTTAGGCTATAGTTGCCACCCGCATCGGCAATAAGGTTGGCCATATAACCCTGCCCACCGGGAAAATACCAAACATCCTTCCAAGGTAAATTGATGAAAACCTTTGGTTTAGATATATCAGCAGGTAATGAGGTTTTAATATCGTTGTATTCGCTGGCGATAATAGCAAACAAGCTATCGGCTTGCTGGTACTTACCAACCAAAAGGCCAAAAACCTTTAGCCACTCCGCCTTTCCCAACGGGTTTTCCTCTAGGTAATCGCCAATAAAAATCACGGGAATTCGCATATCCTTTAGCTTCTGCAGGTACCCTGCCATCTCGGCCCCCACGCCATAGGCCAATACCACATCGGGTTTAAGGCTCACCAGCAGCTCGTAGTTTAAAGCCTGTTCGTAGCCCACATCCTTTACATATCCCTGTTCTATTCGTTCACGAACTGTTAAGTTTGATACAAACCCTGTACCCGAGACCCCCACAATGGCATCGCTTTCACCCAACCTATCGATATACGCAATGTGGGTTGTGGACAAACATACGATACGTTTTACAGGAGCGGGAATAGTCTCGTTAAAACCCTTCTTGTCTGAAATTAAATCACCTTTGCCTAAAAAATACCGGTAACGTACCTCCTGAGCATCTTGCCACGGGTTTGTTACGGTTAAAAGAAATCCACCGCTTACTTCAGATATTGAAAAACCCTGAGCGTAAACCACAGGTAACAATTCCATATCATCAAGTTCAATATCCTGCTGTTTATTTGGGTTTTGACCACAGGAAGAAAGTAGGTAAACAAGAAACCCAAAAAGTAAGGGGAAATACCTCATGGCATGAAAACTATTTCTTGGCATTAATATAGTTGGTTGGGAAAACTCCTTGGGCTATTGACTTTATTCTTAGGGCAATAGATGGATTCAAATTTTGCACATCAACCCGTCGCTCACCATCCAAACCATATCGAATTACAATAGTATCATCATCTTTAATCAAATCCATATCAACACCCTCAGTAATTTTATGGCAAAGCGCCCTTTGGTAAAAACCCATATCGTTCATTATAAGCTTCTGCTTAAGCAAATCCTTTGGTTTTGTTGGCGATATCGATTTCTCGAACTCGATGCGGATTTTTGGTTTTAGTGTGGACATACAGAGAGATTTTTCTTGGTTCAGCGTTTGGGGTTTAGCACTTCGACCCTTCGACAAGCTCAGGGCAACGCAACTCAGCGTAAAGGTTTATAGGTTAGGGGTTTAGGGGTTTAGGGTTTAGGGTTTAGGGTTTAGGGTTTAGGGTTTAGGGTTAGGGGTTTAGGGTTTGGGGTTTAGGGTTTAGGGTTTAGGGTTTAGGGTTTAGGGTTTAGGGTTTAGGGTTTTGGGTTTGGGGTTTTGGGTTTGGGGTTTGGGGTTTAGGGTTTGGGG
>JAVERU010000194.1:0-3737 GCA_034006965.1 Tenuifilaceae bacterium | reverse complement strand
TTTCAATTGGCCAGAACATTGCAGCCTATTCATTTATCGCGTCCTTTAATTCAGCGACGCTGTCATAGGGTCCATAGAGATCTTGCCCGCTCTCGGCTACTTCCATTGCACCCAATGTTGTATCGTTAGGGGTATGCAAAACAATGTCAAAGGGAAATCCATTCTTGTAGATTGCTTGCCGTAAGAACACGTTGATCGCCGTAGTCATATCCATACCAAGTTCGGCAAACAGCCTCTGCGCCTTTTGCTTCACCTGCCGATTCGGATGGTCATGGTAGTGTCAGCCTTCATTGTCATGGTACATCTCCTCCGTTCAAAGTTCTGTTCGTAATATTACAATCTATGTCTATTGTACATACATCCACATGACACTATATGCAAATCGTAACGTTCCTCTTCTCAGAAAAGAGTTCAGAACGCACAAAGCCGCCCCGAAGGGCGGCTCTGTCACTCTTATTGTATTACTACATAACAAACTGCAGCTCATTATTGTTGGCAGAAACCCTTAAAGAACCTTTGGAACTTCCCTTCCCTCTTCCAGATCTTGTAAAGCTTTGATTCTCTTTTCATGCCTTCCGCCACTGAATTTCCCAAAGAGCCAAAGCTCAGCAATCTTAACACCCTCTTCAACAGTCAATCTCCAGGCACTAAGACCCAACACATTGGCATCGTTATGTTCACGACTCATCAACGCAGAGAAGACATCGGTGCACAACGCTGCCCTGACCCCATGCACTTTGTTTGCAGCAATGGTAATTCCATTGCCAGTGCCACAGACTACAATGCCTCTGTCATATTCTCCGCTGACTACTTTTCTTCCAACTTGGCTTCCAAAGTATGTGTATTCGCCCTGCTGTGATGAATCACACCCAATATCTGTAATGGAGTACCCCTTATCCTTCATTGCTTGTATAAACTTGATTTTCCAATCATATGCCGCTAGGTCGCATCCCATGACAATGCTTATATCCTTATCCATTTCTTCCCCTTTTATCGGCGATTCACTATCCCTCTTCCGTAATCATCATTCTCGAAGTATGCACCAGGACCGTGTTTTCTAGAAAAATGCCTTTCCATCAACGACATTGGCACTTCCTTGACCTGCGGGTTCAGCAACGTTGTTCCCAAGGCCATCTTGGCAATCTCTTCAAGAACAACGCTCTTATGAACAGCGTCCCAGACATCCGTTCCCCATGTAAAGGCACCATGCGAAGCAACCAAAACACCTGGGACAGCCATCGGATCGATTCCCTTGAATCTCTCGACGATCACATTCCCGGTCTCTACTTCAAAATTGCCGTGTATCTCTTCATCACTCATCTGTCTTGTACAAGGGATGCTCCTATAATAATAGTCGGCATGGGTCGTCCCATAGCAGGGGATATCTCTGCCTGCCTGCGCCCACATCGTTGCATACGTGGAATGCGTATGGACTATAGCCTGTATTTGGGGAAATGCCTTAAACAAAACAACATGAATCGGTAAATCAACCGAAGGATTGTACGGTCCCTCCAGTACAATTCCTTCAAGATCGGTGACACTTATGTTTTCAACCGTAAGTTCATCATATGGCATTCCAACTGGTTTAATCACAATGACGCCTCTTTCTCGATCGATTGCACCAACGTTTCCCCAGCTGTATTTCACGAGATTGTGCTTTGGAAGCTCTTTGTTTGCTTCAACCACTGCCTTCTTCAAATCCCTAATATCCATTATTTTCACTCACTTTTTAATGCAACTTCATTAAAACAAATTGGCAACGAGCGTCTCTCCTCCAACACCAATTCAGGATTGTTGGCTACAGCTCTAGCATCCTCGAGGCTGTATACACATCCGTCTTCATGAAACAAACCGCTAAACGTCCCAACCGACCGCTGTCCGGTAAGATATGCAGGCTTCAGCATAAGGCTCCAAACAAAATTCCCAACCTTGTAGGTATGGTACCATCGCGCCATACTCTTATGATTCGGTCTCAGTTCACCTTTGTCCACATACTCACCGGAAAAACCAATACCGCTGGTTCTGATCTGTTGCCATTCGGTAACCCATACCGGAATGTGTTCAATCTCCTCAACCATCTTCGCACGTTCTAACACTCCTTTGAGTGAAAATTCCGATAGATGGATGTTTTCATGGGTCTGGAATATGTCGATGTTGCCTTTATATAGAATGTTGTCAAAGAGTGTTTGGGCACCAAGGGTGACAGGTATTTCAACTCCTGCACCCTTTGCTCTCTTAAGCAGTTCAAGCGCAAACATATGGTCAGATACCGTCTTTGGTTCATTTGTTACCTCAATAGCAAGAATGCGATGATCGTTGCCATAGGCATCCAAAAACCAATCGAGGAAAGAGAACGGCCCTCCCCATTTCTCCCTATCTTCAGTAATGACTGTTCCGGGACTACGCACAGCGGTTGCCGTAAACTGACCGGTATCCTCGATATATTCCTGCCTGGGCTCTCTCCCACAACACTCAAACATACTGGGCATCACTCGTATCCCTTTTAAGAAGGCAGTGGTGACAAGATCCTCATACTTTTTCTCGAAATCACTCCTATCAGCAACCCAATACTCATAGCTCATCCATACTCGTATCGCATTGAGCTTCAGCTTCTGGGCATATCCCAAATCTCGTTCAATTATGTCATGGCGGTAGTCACGCCACTGCTGGTATGCATTCCATGCTTGCGTAGGGATATACACTGCCCCCTGAATACATGTGAAATACGACTGATCAATCATTGTTACTCCTCGCTCAACGCTGCAACTCTATCGAAACATTTTGGCAAATTATGATTTTCAGGAAGATCTAGCGTTGGATCGTTTGCCACCGCTCTTGCATCTTCCAGACTGTATACACTGCCATCTTCATGGAATATTCCATTGAAGGTACCTACCGATCTCGGTTCTTTTAGATAGGAAGGCCTGAGCATTAGATTCCAGATGAAGTTTCCGGTTTTGAATGCATGCAAAGATGGAGCAATCGTGCTATGGTGTGGTCGCAAATCACTTTTCCTGATGGCCTCTCCTTTCATTCCCCACCCACCTTGTCTGATCTGTTGCCACTCAGTTACCCATAATGGTTTCATGTCAACCTCTTCGATCAACTTTGCCCGATACAGCACATGGTCGAGATACGACTTGGAAAGTGGCATATTCTCATGGGTTTGATAGATGTCGATGTACTCCTTGTACAGAACATTGTCACCTATATGCTCACAACCCAACGTTACTGGAATGTCTGCGGACGCTGATTTAGCTCTTTTCAGCAGCGCAATGGCAAAACGATGATCGTTCACGTTTTTTGGCTCGTTCGTCACTTCCACTGCTAGAATGCGTGTATCAAATTTATAGGTTTCCATGAACCAATCGAGAAATCTGAACGGTTCGTGCCATCTGCGTCTATCTGCAGTTATACTGTTTCCTGGGCTTCTTACCGCGTCACAGTCAAACTGATCTTTGCAATTCATGCTCTCTGGGGAGGGGTCGGTACCACAACATTCAAAAACAACTGGTAGTACCCTGATGCCTTTCGCTGCCGCTGTGGCAACGAAATCCTCAAAGGACTCTTCAAATTTGCTCGGATTCTCCAACCAATATTCATAACTGAGCCAGAGACGAATCGCATTGAGGTTCAATGTCTGTGCAAATCCCATGTCTCTATCTGCTACACTGTGGTCGTATTCTTTCCATTGCTGATACGCATTACATGTTCGAACTGGGATATATGCAGCACCC
>JAVERU010000180.1:0-4381 GCA_034006965.1 Tenuifilaceae bacterium | reverse complement strand
ATATAGGAGCGATATATCAGCCCACGCAAAAATTGAGCTGGTCAATTATCTCGACAGGCTTGGCAAAACGGATCTTGCTCAGGAAATTATTTCAGGACTTCAGTCAAACCCCAAGCGAATCCCCAGCAAGTTTTTCTACGATGCAAAGGGTTCTCTGCTTTTCGAGGAGATAACACGGCTCGATGAGTACTACCCAACACGAACCGAAAAATCGATTCTGAAAAGTATAGCGCCCAATATTTTCAAAAGTTTAAAAGACACTGATATTGTTGAGCTGGGTAGTGGCGATGGCTCAAAGATGTTAATCCTCTTAAAGGAGGTGCTTGAAGATAATCAGGAGAGCATAACCTATATTCCTGTTGATTTTAGCCAATCGGCGGTTGAGGGTTCCATTCGGTTTCTTTCCAGCGCATTTCCATCTCTTAATCTATTGGGAATCACTGCTGATTTTCTTTCTCAGGTACATCTAATACCCCGTAATCAGAAGCGATTGATATGCTTTTTGGGCAGCACCCTAGGTAATCTAAACCCTGATGAGGCGCATAAATTCCTAAGTGGTGTTCGAAAAGCAATGGATGATGGTGATGAACTCCTGCTGGGTGTTGATATGGTGAAAAATCGCAATGTTCTCAACAGGGCTTACAACGATTCTAAGGGAGTTACCGCTGCATTTAATCTGAATATTCTCAACGTATCTAATCAAATAGCTAAAACAAACTTCAACTCAAATGATTTTGAGCATCTAGCTCTCTTTAACGAGGAAGAATCGCGGATAGAGATGCATTTAGAAGCGATTCGTGAAGTTGAAATAGATAGCCCATATCTGCTCAACTCCATCGTCATACAAAAGGGGGAAACCATACATACCGAAAATTCCTACAAGTACACCGTAGAAAGCATAAAGAACCTTTTCCAATCAACCAATTTCAGGATAAAAGAGATTTACACCGACCCAAATAAATGGTTTTCTGTAATTCACACAATTACATAAATTTATGGGAGATTTCCTGGTTGACATAGTTCAAGCAGTAGTTGAAAGGAAGGAATACTTCCTTGAGCTAATGGTGCAGCATATATACCTTAGCCTTACGGCTATTGCCATTATATGTACCATTGGAATATCAACGGGTATTGCAATGCTCTATGTCTCCTGGCTGAGAAAACCGTTACTTGGGGTAGTGAATTTTATATACACCATACCATCCATAGCACTGTTTGGTATTTTTATTCCATTAGTTGGCATAGGCTACCTGAACGCCCTACTCGTGCTGGTGCTATACGGTTTGCTCCCTGTAATCAGAAACACTTTTATTGGATTAAGCGGCGTTAATGCCACTCTAGTTGATGCGGCAAAGGGTATGGGAGCCACCCCATTTCAGATTTTCATCAGGGTCCAATGGCCGTTGGCAATTCCCCAGGTATTTAGCGGTGTGCGGACTATGGTAGTTATGACCATTGCCCTTGCCGGACTTGCATCCTTTATTGGTGCGGGTGGGCTTGGGCAAGCAATTTACAGGGGCATTAACACTAACAATGCATCGTTAATTCTGGCGGGCTCTATCTTGGTGGCCCTACTCGCTCTGGCTTTCGATTTTTTCTTTGGGATATTTGAGAATTACGTGGGTTTGCGGCCCAAAAGCAAATCTGCAAAAGTAAAACTCATTGCCACCCTTGTGGCTTTAGTAATACTTTTGGCGCTTTCATCAGTCCCTTACCTGTATTCTCCTAAAAGTAGCAGAATCGACACTATTGTTGTAGCCACAAAGCCTACCGCTGAACAGTATATCCTTGGCGACATAATATCAATTCTGATTGAGGATAGAATGGGGGTTAATGTAAGCAGGAAGTTTGGCATTGGGGGTGGTACTTCCAATATTCATCCGGCAATCATTTCGGGAGATATAGATATTTACCCCGAGTACACAGGAACGTCGTGGCTTTTTGTGCTCAAGGAGGAGAATAGCCCTATGGATCCCGATACGCTTTACAATCTGATTAGGAGCAGATACCTTAGCGACTACAATCTTGTTTGGCTCTCTCGTTTTGGGTTTAGCAATTCTTTCTCGCTAGCGGTTGCAGAAAGCTTTGCGCTTACGAACAGCATATCCACGTTCTCCGACCTATCCGCTAAAAGCAGTAACCACACCTTTGGGGCTGAGTTCGATTTCTTTGAAAGGGAGGATGGCTTTCGGGGTCTTAACAACACTTACAATTTCAATTTCGCAAAGGTGAGGGAGCTAGACATTAACCTAAAATATCAGGCGCTTGCCAATGGCAGCGTAGATGTGATTAATGCTTTCACCACTGACTCAAGGGTTAGGCAGCTTAACCTAATCCTACTTGAGGATGACAAGCGCTACTTCCCATCCTACGAAGCAGGTATAGTGGTCAGGCTTGAAACCCTTACAAGGTTTCCTCAGCTTAAGCTAGTTCTACAAAGCCTGAATGGGATTATTGATGAGGAGGCTATGCAGCAGATGAACTACCGGGTAGAGGTTCTAAATGAAAATCCAAGTAGCGTTGCCCGAGATTTTTTACTAAGTAATGGTTTGCTGAGCGATGAAACGAATGACTAGACCAATAATCGAAATATCGAGGGTTGACAAGTACTACTCGCAGGATAAGAGGGTGCTTAAGAATGTATCGATTAGTATCGAGCAGGGCGAATTCATTACGGTTATTGGGCCAAGTGGATGCGGGAAGACCACCCTGTTACGAATGATTAACGGGCTAACCGATTACAGCTCTGGAAGCATCAGAGTTATGGGTAAGGACCTGGAGCAATGGGATTTGGTTGACCTGCGAAGGCGCATAGGCTACGTGGTTCAGCAAGGTGCCCTCTTCCCACACCTTAACGTGAGGGATAATATGGCTTTTGTACTTAAGCTTGCCCAAAAGGATGGCCTATATACTAAACAAAGGATTGAGGAGCTAGCATCCCTTATGGGCTTTGATAGCAATCAGCTCGATGCCTTTCCTGCCGAGCTTAGCGGAGGTCAACAGCAGCGCGTAGGCCTTGCCCGAGCCCTTGCAGCAAATCCTAGTATTGTTCTGCTCGATGAACCACTTGGAGCCCTCGACAATATAACCCGCCGCGGATTACAAATTGAGCTGAGCAGGATGCACAAGGAGCTTGGGGTAACGTTTGTGATGGTTACTCACGACCTGTTTGAGGCATTCCGGTTGGGCAGCAGGGTTGTGATTATGAATGAGGGTGAGATAGTTCAGGTTGGCTCGCCAAATGATATTATAACAAACCCCGCTAACAGCTGGGTTAAAAAATTCGTAGAATGGGAACAACTATTAGCTTAATCTACGGCTCCGTTCGTAGCGAAAGGATTGGCATTAAGGCAGCCAAATACCTAGAGAAGAAATTATTGGAAAGGGAAATTAAGGTAAATTTCGTAGACCCGCAGGAATACCAACTTCCGTTCCTAGACAAAATGCACAAGGAGTACTCTAAGGGTACTGCCCCCGAACCCATGGAGAAACTCTCGAATCTTTTTAAGGAATCCGATGGATTCCTGATTGTTACGGGTGAGTATAACCACAGCATTCCGCCTGCTCTTAAAAATCTGCTCGACCATTTTCAGAGTGAGTACTTCTTTAAGCCATCAGCCATAGCATCATACTCGGTTGGGCATTTTGGCGGTGTGCGTTCGGCTGTTCACTTAAGGGTAATCCTTGGAGAGTTGGGAATGCCTGCCATCTCGTCGATGTTACCTTTCCCGGGCGTAGGTCAGCTCTTTAATGATGATTTGGTGCCCAGCAACGAAATGGTTGATAAATCCACAGCTCGTTTTATCGATGAGTTTTTGTGGTACATCGAGGCGTTAAAAAATCAAAGGGGAAAAGGTGTACCATATTAATTTTCGCTGCTTGCAATGCTAGTTAACGAATAAAATAATTTTCAATGCTATTCACATCCTACATAGAGCTTAGCAAAAGTGCTTTAAATAATAATATTGGCTATTTAAAATCCAAGGTGGGTGCAAATACCAAGTACTCAATGGTAATTAAGGCCAATGCCTATGGGCACGGTATTGAGGATATCTTACCACTTATTGAATCCTGTGGAGTAGATCATTTTTCTGTTTTTAGCGTGGAGGAGGCTCGAAGGGCCTTAAAGGTTAAGAACGAGTACTGCCATATTATGATTATGGGTTTTATTGACGATGACTATATTGAGTGGGCCATTGAAAATGATATTTCATTCTTTGTTTTTACCCCCGAAAGGCTCAATGCTGTTGTTGAGGTAAGTAAAAAGATGGTTAAGCAAGCTCGCATTCATTTAGAGTTGGAAACTGGTATGCATCGCACCGGCTTTTGCGAGGATCAACTGCCTGGTGTAATTGATGTAATAAAAACAAATTCTCGAAAT
>JAVERU010000139.1:0-8045 GCA_034006965.1 Tenuifilaceae bacterium | reverse complement strand
GGTGTTGTTAATCCATCGGTTTAAATCTCTTTTAGCAATTCCTCCACAGCTTTTTCGAGCTGTTTGTCCTCGCCGTAAAGAACTTTTTCAAAGGGATTGGAAACCTTAACATCTGGCTCCAGCTGAAGATTTTCAAGGGGTCTGTCCTCCTCAATGCCGTAGAATGCAATCATTGGGATTCCAAACACAATGGTTGGATCAATCTGCGTTTCCCACCATACCGCGGTGCTGGTGCCCGGAACGGGCATACCGATTAGCTTGCCAATTCGCTTGGCTCGGTATGCGTAGGGAAATGCATGGGCATCGCTGTAGTTGCTCTCGCTCATAAGCACTGCGCTGGGTTTGGCCCACTTGTCGCGTGGCTCGCCACCCTTTGCCACGTAGCCGTAGGGTCTGAATGTGGCGTAAGGTTTGCCATCGAGGAAATTCGACAGGTCTTCGTGTAGCCAACCCCCTCCGTTGAAACGGGTGTCGACAATTAGCGCATCCTTATCGGCATTTTTACCCAGCACCTCGTCGAAAACGGTTCTGTAGCTTCCATCGTTCATACCCCTTACATGCACGTAGCCCACGCGGCCATTGCTTAGCTTCTCGGTCATGTCGCGCATGGTTTCAACCCAACGGTTGTATAGCAATCCGTTCTCTTCTCCCAATGATATTGGCTTTACAGTTTCGTCCCACCGTTGTTTTGTGCTGGGGTCGTAAAGGCTAAGGAGCACGTTTTTATTGGCCTTGCGGTTAAGTAACATATTCCAGTCGATGCTTTCAGTTATGGTTTCGCCATCAATCTTCTCGATAATGTGGCCAGCCTTAACCCTGCTGTCGGCTTTATCAAGGGGGCCACCCTTAATTACCTCAGTAATCTCAAGTCCGCTTCCACCTTTCTGCTCGTTGTAAAAAAGCCCAAGCGAAGCGGTAGCATCACCATTCTCATGGCGTGGCGAGTAACGACCGCCGGTATGCGATCCGTTTAGCTCGCCTAGTATCTCGCTTAGCAGCTCCTGAAAATCGTAGTTGTTGTTGATGTGTGGCAGGAATCGGGCGTAAGCATCACGATACATATCCCAGTCGATACCGTGCAGGTTGGGGTCGTAGAATTTTTTCTGTACCTGGCGCCAAGCATGGTGGAATATATACTCGCGCTCTGCAGGTGCATTAAGCACCATCTCGGTACTAATTGATACTGGGCTAACCTTGCCGTTGTTGGTATCTACCTTTTGAATTCTGCCGTTGGCAAGAACGAATAGCGTTTTCCCATCCTCGCTTATCTCCATACGGCCGCCACGGCGGGCGTTTAGCTTGGCCAGCGATTTTAGCTCCTTGGTGCGGGTGTCAACTTCCCATATGTCGTAGTTCTTCTCGTAGCGAGCCATAAAGTATAGCTTATCGCCTTTTGGTGAGATGTTGAAACTAGCCAGATTAACTGAGCCTGGGGTTAGCTTCACCCTCCTGTCTTCAACATTCTTAAAGTCGGGAGTCCATATTGGCGTGTCATCCTTCTTCTTATCCGCTTTTTTCTTCTTCTTATCGTCGTCTTTTTCCTGGCCATCTTTCTCCTTCTTCTCCTTATCCTCTCGTTCTTTCAGCAGGTCGTATTCCTCTTTGCTCAGCATGAATCGATCGTATTGCTCCTTGTCGAAGAACATGGCGAAAATATCTACCTCGCGTGCACCCTGGTAGGCCAAAGGTTTTTTCCCATCTTTATCGTTTACCCATAGCATTGCCTTTCCGTCCATTGCCCAAATTGGGTTACCATCGGAAAATCCGCTATTGGTGAGTTTGTGCTCCATTTGTGGGTTGGCAATATCGTAAGCTACAAGGTACGATGCCCCGTAGAATCCCATAGAACTTCTTGCAACAATCCACTTGCTGTCGGGACTCCAGATGTAGTCCTGGTCGCCATCGCTGTACGAAAAGTTGTTCCCTTCGGGGATTATGATGTTGGATGAATTGTTGTCGATGCTATATACCTTAAGCACGTTTCGCTCTTCGAGGTAGGCAATGTGTTTGCCGTCGGGCGAAACCTTGGGCTGGAACTCATCCTTTTCGGTTGCAATTACAGGCTCCTCTTGTATTAAGGTTGATGCAAAGAAGTAGGGTTCCTCGCTGCGCACAATGCTTGCCTTGTATATGTCCCAACTTTCGCCCCGCTCGGTGGAGTAGTATAGGGTGCGGCCATCGGGAGCCCAGCTAAGCATACGTTCCTGCTCTGGCGTGTTGGTAATACGTTTGGTGGTATTTCCCTCGGCAGATGTTACAAACACCTCGCCCCTGAATATAAAGGCTACCTCTTTGCCGTTGGGCGATAGCGCCATTTCGGTTGCGCCGCTATTTACCGATAGGATTTTCTCATCCTTACCCCTAAAGTCGAATGGAGCGTGTACGGTAACTTTAGTGGGTTGTCCGCCTTCGTTAAGGGTGTAAATCTCCCCATTCCAGGTAAAACAAAGGGTGTTATCGTTGGCACGGGTTAAATGCCTTACGGGATGATTATCGAAATGGGTGAGCTGTACCTCGGTTGGACTTTCGCCCAGCGAGCGCTTAAAAATATTCTGGTGCCCATTCTTTTCGCTCAGGTAGTAAAACGATTGTCCATCGGCTGTAAATATGGGTTCACGGTCCTCGCCCTCGAAATCGCTTATCTTGGTGTATTTCTCGCTACTAATGTCGTAAACCCAAATATCGCGAGTAACCGATGAGGTGTGGTGCTTGCGCCACTCGTCCTCGTAGCCCTTACGGTCTTGGAAAATGATCCGCTCTCCATTGCTGTCGAAGCGAGCGTGCTGAAACCCTGCGGTGGACACCAGTAGGTTTCTGCCACCATCAACGGGAACTTGGTAAAGCTTACCAAAGAGCCCGCGATTAGGAAACCTTACTGAGGTATTTAGGTCGTTTCGGGGTGAGCTGAAAATTACGTGCTTGCCATCGGGGGTAAAATCCCACGGATAGTCGTTGCCCGAATGGTAGGTTAGCCTTTGGGCAGTACCTCCTGTTGATGGAATAATGTAAACATCAAAATTGCCAAAGCGATCGCTGGCAAAAGCAATTTTACTGCCATCGGGACTCCAAACGGGCATAAAGCTATGAGCCTCATGCAGGGTCAGGGGGGTGGCGGTTCCTCCGGTTGCGGGAACCTTGTACAAATCGCCTTTGTAGCTAAAAACAATCTCCTGGCCATTTGGTGAAATGGCTGGGTAACGAAGCCATAGCGCCTCATCCTGTCCCTTTGCTGGGGTCAGAAAAATAGTGAGGATGATTAGTAGTAGGTAGTTTTTCATTTTGTGGATGATTTTTAGTGATGATTATGGCTAATTGCTTTTTAAATGTTGATCTTTCTAATGATTTGAAAAACTTGAGGTAATCAATATGATTTTAGATGGAGATGTGGGTTAAACGTTTAGCTTGTATTAAAAATGAAACCAAATAGATTTAGGCTTAATTGTTGGTTAATAGTATGTTGTAACAATTTGGTGGGGTGATTTTTAATTTTTTTCTAACCCCGATTTTTATATTTTTGCCAACTTAAATTTTTATGAAATGACAAATCTATATAGAGTTCTGCTGGTAGCAACTGTACTTATTTTTGGTTGTACAATTGTCAAGGCCAACGTTGAGGTAGATTCCCTCTCAGCTATGGAGAAACAAATGGCTAAACTGCTTGCCGACAGCAAGGTGTCTGCCCAACTTTTTCTGGGCTACAGGTATCACAGCGCTGTGGGCGAAAACTATAATGAGTTTGGCATTAAGCGAGGATACATAACCTATAGCACGAACATTACTCCTTATTTAAGCGGAAGAATTACTCCCGATATAACTGTCGATCAGGAAGGCGATGGTGAGGGCGATGTGGAAATGAGGCTTAAATACTGCTTTGCGGAGTTTAAGGATCCTGCAAGGAAAGGATTCTTTACTGAACCATCCATCTTGATCGGACAAATATACACCCCGTTTATTGAGTATGAAGAGAAAATTAATAGATATCGGGTTGAGGGTGCTCATTATTTAGATAGGATTGGTCAGGTGAGCTCTGCCGATTTTGGGATAGCCCTAACCTCCCTCATTGGAGGCAAAATGGATGATGGTTATCAGAAGCGAGTTAATAGTAATCATGCTGGGAGGTATGGCTCCATTGCCTTGGGGGTATACAATGGTGGAGGTTACAACGCGTTGGAGAAGAATGACAATAAAACTTTTCAATGGCGCCTAACGCTAAGGCCCTTGCCCAACCACATTCCAGGGTTGCAAACCAGCTTTACTGGGGCTTTAGGAAAAGGCAATACCCCTGCTGCCCCAGATTGGAATTTGTACGCCGGTTTCCTTTCGTACGAGCAGGAGCACTTTGTGATTACCGGCCAGCTTTACCAGGCATTAGGCGATCATACAGGAAGGCTTGTTGACCCCACGGGTAGCTCGCTTAAGAACCGTGGCCAAAGTTTGTTTGGTGAGGTCAAGCTGTTTAATAAAAAGGCAAGCATTTTTGCTCGGTACGATAATAGCGAAACCTACGATACGGCCAACCCCACCTTTTCTACCCGCTATATTTTGGGTGTGGCGTACCACATTCAGGGCAGAACCAAGGTTGTGGTCGATTACAATTACCTCGATAATAATTATGGTAATCCATTGCCAGACACTGGAATTTTTGAGATGATGCTCGAGTTGGCTTTTTAAAGGACATTGCCTCATTCCAAAAGCCGAGGGTTCAAAGTCTTCCCCTTACTCCCTTAACATTCCAATTTACCTGTCACTAGGCCATAGCCGTCAAGCTAAGGACACAAAACAAATAAATAAAAACAATTCTTTTGATTGGTTTATACAGAATATTAATACTATAGCCCTCGTAGAGCCTGCCTGGCTGGCTGGCAGACAGGGGCATATAGCGATTGAAGAGATTAATACAAATGATTTTAAGCGCTTCGTAGACCTGCCTGCCGCAGGCTGGTGCGCAATAAGGGATCCTAATATCTATTGCACGCCCTACGGCCTGCCTGCCTTCGGCAGTAAGGCAGGGGTGCTTTAGGTTTTGCTATTTAAACCCAATCGCTATCAACCCCTGTCTGCCAGCCAGGCAGGCTCTACGAGGGTATTGAAAATTGCTTAGCTTGACGGCTATGGTCGCTAGGCAGGCGTCCCGATATTTTTTCTTGTTTTCAGCGTTGCAACACCCTATAAATATTTGTTGATAATTTGATACAACACCAATTGCTCCTCATCCATTTGCAGCAATTGGGATTTGGTGTGTTTTGAGTCTGGCAGAGTGTATGTTATTTGATACATGTTGTGTGTTACCTCAGCGGCCTTCTTTAAGGATAGCGTTGATTTCTCCAGTTTCAGAACTCGTTCTAGCTCCTTGTAAATGCAATATGCTGTAAACGCTATGCAGATATGCGTCTCAATGCGGTGACGAAGGCGGTGATAAATCGGACTTATCCTGAGATCTGTTTTTGACATCCTGAAAGCCCGCTCAATATGCCAAAGACTTCCATAATTCTCGATCACCTGAGCATTAGTTAATTTGGTGTTCGTCACATAACCCTTAAGCCCATCCCATCTGGCATCATGATGGTATTTTTCATAGTCGATGTGTACCGTCACATCGCCTTCGAGTTTAAGGTACTTGTTATAGCCCCTGTTGTTGATGTTGGCCTTGGTTAACCGCCCTCTTTGCACTTTATCTTCAAGCCTTCTGAGTTCCCTGCTACGGCTGTATGCATCCTTGCGGGCTCTGATTTTTGAGTGATTAATGATGAGTCGCTGGCCCTGCCCCTTTGAGAAGCTGCAGGTCATACCATCAGCTAATTCTGCTGCCAGAATTCGTGATTTTACCGTCTCATTCTCATTCTTAATTCTGGCTCCAAGAATGTACTCGTAGCCGTTTTCCTCAAGGGCTGCAATGTTGCTCCTTGACAGCAACCCGGAGTCGGCAATAACAACAGGTTTGCCCAGGTTGAACTTCCTGCTCATCTTGTCAAGGAAAGGGATTAGCGTATGCCCTTCGTAGGTATTGCCCTCAAAAATATCATAGCCGATGGCATAACCACCAAGCCCAACCAGCAGGCCAATGTATATCTGCGGGCATAGATGCTTCCCATCCTTGTTAAAGCCGGTTTTCCGCAGGTCGTCCTCATCGCTGGCCTCAAAATACAGCGTGGTCATATCGTAGAAAACAACGCTGACGTTCCCTTTCAAAACCCTTTGGGTATGCGCAAAGGCTATTTGCTCGACCTCCGGTTTGAACTGGCTGTTGAGCCTGTCCAAAAAACGATAAACAGCATCAACGTCCAACCTTTTGCCCTGATAACGATACAGGTAATCAACAGTTTTAAGCTTGCTCAGAGGAAAGGCGATGCGAGAGATGACCAGATGCCTAAACATAGGTTCGTTAATGGCTCCGAATCCGATATAATCATAAATCCTTCCGAAGGTAATTTCCGGACCCACCGTGCGAATGTTGGCGTTTTGCAGAGCAGCGAAGACCTTCTCTACGGTCGCATCTGCCTCACTCCCAAACAAGCTGGGCTGCTGGAATCGCTTTTCGATTTCCTGTTTGGCCAAAATGACAAGTTCTTCAGCTTTGCGCGGTGTGGTGGCGCACCCCACTGTTTTTATAACTCTATACTTGCCCCGCACCTTCTGAATTACTTGTACAGAAAGGCTTCCAGAGCGATTCATTAGCTTTCTGACAAACATGCTGAAAATTTTGCAACACCCAAATTTAAAACCTGTTGCTGATTTACAAGTAGTTAGGAGGGTGTTGCGGAAAAGTGCGGAAAACAGGAGATTGTGTCTTTTGTAATCTTATTGTCTATGATTTGTATTTCTGCTTTTTCTTTATTCATAATTTTCTGACTTGTTGTCATTGTTTTGTGGATGGTCGCTCTACACTTACACCCAACGTCTTATTTACGCAATAAAAATACAACATTCGTAAATATAATGCCAGATTTCACAAGGTTGTTGATGAAAACTTGGACTTTTATTCGGTTGAAAATATATCAATTTTATTTTAAAAAATGCAAGAATTTTGGTTAAAAATTTCAGGTTTTAACATCAACCATGGTTCGGCTTTGCTCACCACAGGTTTTTCGACGGCCTGAAAAGGGGTTTTTACTCCCAGCTCTTTTCTCACTCTGCCATGTCTTTTTAAATACCCCGCTACCGCACGAACCGCTCCACCAGCCGGCAGAGAGCTTAACGTAGCTGGTTCCCTTGCGAGTTCGACGAAGCGAAACCAATCGTGCGGCAGCGAAGAGATAATTCGCCCCGCTATGCCACAAGGGGCTTTGCCCCTTGCCGGCTATTGCACCCCATTGGAGCTGAAGAAAGGGGAAAGCGGACTTGCCCGGCTCCCACAGCTTCATCTTTTATCCGTAGCATTTCAATAGCCTCAAATCAACTTTTAAGCTGTACACAACTCACGGATTCATTTTTAAGCTACCCCGAGTTCTGATTTTAGGAATTTTACAAAAAGGACCGGAGCGTTGATCCGGTCCTTAAGAGCTGCCCAGGGTTATGCGGTTACTATAGCTCTGACGATGGGGATGTCTATTCCCTAACTATTTTCCTGGTGAATATACCCCTGTTGGTTTGTACAACTACAAGGTAGATCCCTGATGGGTACCCTGTGAAATCAAAGGTAGCCTTAGCTGTATTCACATTGTAATGCCCTATCAGCCTGCCCATGAAGTCGTAAACCGCTACGCTCTTCACGTCAGCCCCTTCGCCTGAAACGGTGATAAGCCTGTTGGTTGGGTTCGGGTAAATGCTAATGCTTTCTTTTAAGCCATCCTCTATAATCCCGGTAATATTCTCGAAGTTTGCCACCAGGCTGGTGTCGCTTGTTACCACGAAGGTGTAGGTGGAGTTTGTGGATACCTCGGTGCCGTTGCTCGTCCAGCTAACAAACTGGTACCCCGTGTTGGGCGTGGCCACCAGGGAGACGCTTGCACCATGGCTGTAGGTCCCGGCACCGGTAACGGTTCCACTACCGGCCGGGCTGGGTGTGGCGGAAACGGTGTACGTGTTGAGCTCGAAGTTTGCCACCA
>JAVERU010000138.1:0-8081 GCA_034006965.1 Tenuifilaceae bacterium | reverse complement strand
GCAGCGAGTGCGTAATTGTTATTTTCGCCTTTTATAGGTCTGAGTCCTGAGATTAACGAGCCAGCCACCCAACGCTCGGCATGCTTACCAATCCATTCATCTTGCTGTCAAAACCAAAGTCAGCCCCATGGATTAGCGTTGCAAAGATACAACAAAGTTGGAAGACAGAAGACGGAAGATGGAAGTTTATTTCACTGAGCCATGTCACCTGTATTAACCCTATCCCTAATCAACACAATAAAAAAATGCGAGCCAACTGCAAATGCAGTTGGCTCGCCGTATAGCTTAACTTCCGTCTTCTGACTTCAAACTTCCGTCATCCAATCAATCCAATCAATCCAATCAATTCATATGCTGTCAGTTTACCTGCCTTTGGTTGGGCCCTTCGAACCCTGTCTGCCGACAGGCAGGGCTGACCGGTTGTCTAAATATCGCTATTCATGGTCATAAAGAACTCCTCGTTGGTTCTGGTCTTCACCAGCTTATCGCGTAGGAACTCCATGGCCTCCACCGAGGTCATGTCGGTTAAGTAGTTACGGAGTATCCACGTTTTGTTAAGCGTATCCTTATCGAGCAGCAGGTCGTCGCGACGAGTACTCGAAACGGTGATATCCACCGCAGGGTAAACACGCTTGTTGGCCAGCTTACGGTCGAGCTGCAGCTCCATGTTACCGGTGCCCTTAAACTCTTCGAAGATAACCTCATCCATCTTGCTACCTGTATCGATAAGGGCAGTGGCCAGAATGGTTAGCGATCCGCCATTCTCGATATTACGAGCCGCACCAAAAAAACGCTTGGGCTTATGGAGTGCATTGGCATCAACACCACCCGAAAGCACCTTACCCGATGCTGGCTGAACGGTGTTAAACGCACGCGCCAAACGGGTTATTGAGTCGAGCAGAATAACCACATCGTGGCCACACTCCACCATACGCTTAGCTTTTTCAAGCACTATGTTCGCCACACGAACATGCCTGTCGGCGGGCTCATCAAAAGTTGATGACACCACCTCGGCGTTTACGCTGCGCGCCATATCGGTAACCTCCTCGGGGCGCTCATCGATAAGCAGTACGATCATATACACCTCGGGGTGATTGGCCGCAATGGAGTTGGCAATGTCCTTCAGCAAGATGGTTTTACCCGTTTTGGGCTGAGCCACAATAAGTCCACGCTGCCCCTTGCCGATGGGCGAGAACATATCAACAACCCTAGCCGACAGCGTATTTTGCCCATTCCCCAGGAGGGTAAACTTCTCGTCGGGGAAAAGGGGAGTTAGGAAATCGAATGGAATACGGTCGCGGATATAATCTGGGCTTCGCCCATTGATCTCGAGCACCTTGATAAGCGGGAAATACTTCTCGTTCTCCTTGGGTGGGCGGATGGTTCCTGTAACTGTGTCGCCAGTTTTTAGTCCAAAAAGCTTTATCTGTGATTGCGAAACGTACACATCGTCGGGTGAGCTAAGGTAGTTGTAATCCGATGAGCGGAGGAAACCATAGCCATCGGCCATGATCTCCAGCACGCCAGTGGCATTAATAATTCCTTCGAACTCGTAACGCTCGCCATTACGGCGTTCATTACCCTTCTTCCCTTGATGATCGCGAAAGCCGGGGCCTTTTTTGTTGGACTCAAGCTGCTGCTCGGGTGCTAATTTTTGTTCGAGCTTTTGCTCTGCCGAAGCATCGGTACTTAGCATCGCTGTTTCCTCAACCTTTATGTTCTCTTCAAGGCTATCCATCACATCCTCCACAACCTCATCCTTGGGCATATTTGCAATTGGCGAGTCGTCCTTAACCCTTTCGTGCTGGGGTCTCACAGGCCTATTATCGTCCTGGCCATCCTTTTTACGGGTGAAGCGTTTGCGCTTGTTCCTATCGGTTGCATTGGGATTCTGGTTGCTCGGGCTGGGGGGGCTTTGGGTTGGCTGGCTCTCCTTGGGTTTTTGATCATCTACGGATTTTGCCTCTTGGGGTTCAGGCTCAGGCTTATCCTGCTTTACGATGGGGCCCTGAGGCTTTGAGGCGTTTTTATCTTGCTTGTTCCGCTCGGGTTTTCGGCTACGCCTATCACCATCCTTATCTTTGGGTTTCGCTCGCTTGCTGTCCGATTCGGCAGCATCAATGGCTTGTTGATCGAGAATTCGGTAGATTAGCTCCTGCTTCCTGAGCGCCTCTATCCGTTTAATGTTCATACCCTTAGCTATATCTTTTAGCTCGGGCAACAACTTTTTGTTCAGTTCTAAAATATCGTACATACAAATAGTTATATGGATTTTTCTGGCGGCTGTAATAGCCTATAATACTTAAAAAAATTTGATTGAAAAACTGAGAATTGTGTTATAACACGATGGAATTATGGAAAATACGAGAAAATGTCGTTTGGGAATTCGCTGCAATATTAGCTATTTATCTTGAAAATACCTAGCTGAACTAAAAAAAATAGAGACAGGTGAAAAAATATCGCACTCAATGATGATAAAAATCATATTAATGTATATATTCAGCACTTGAAATTTAAGGGTTTTGGAATATGAGGCAGCTAAAGATTATTAGGCAAGTCACCAACAGAGAAACCGTTTCGCTTGATAAGTACCTACATGAAATAGGTAAGGTTGAACTCCTGTCCACCGAAGAAGAGGTAAACTTGGCCCGGAGGCTCAAGGAGGGCGACAAGGCAGCCCTCGACCAGCTGGTGAAGGCTAACCTTCGGTTTGTTGTTTCGGTTTCGAAACAGTACCAGAACCAAGGGCTAAGCCTACCCGACCTAATAAACGAAGGGAATCTTGGGCTAATCAAGGCGGCCAAGCGATTCGACGAAACCCGCGGATTTAAATTCATATCGTATGCCGTGTGGTGGATTAGGCAGGCTATACTTCAGGCTTTAGCCGAGCAGGCCAGAATAGTGAAGCTCCCCCTCAACAAGATTGGCTCGATAAACAAGGTAAACAGAGCGTTTACCGAGCTGGAGCAAAAATTTGAGAGGGAACCCTCAATCGATGAGCTTTCGGAAGTGCTTGAGCTCGCCCCCAACGATATAAAGGAGGCCTTGAAAAGCTCCAACAGGCATATCTCCATGGATGCGCCCATCTCGCAGGACGAAGAGAGCACCCTGTACGATGTGTTGCTATCCAACGAATCGCCTTCGCCCGACAGGGGCTTGCTTAACGACAGCCTGCGCAAGGAGATAGAGCGTGCGCTTGCCACCCTTACCCCCCGCGAAGCATCCATCATCAGGTTGTACTTTGGGCTTAACGGCAAGCACCCCCATACCCTTGAGGAGATTGGCGAGGAGCTTGACCTTACCCGCGAACGCGTTAGGCAGATCAAGGAGAAGGCCATAAAGCGCTTGAAACAAACCACCCGAAGCAAGGTGCTAAAAAGCTACCTAGGCTAACTACATCCATACACCCCCATTCGCCTTAAGCTTGGCATTTTGCCAGGGTAAGGCTATATTACCCTGCCTCCAAATTGCGAGCAAACAGGCAAAGCAACAAGGCCGAATTATAGAAAATTATGATATTTAACTCGATTATTGCACAGATAAGAGATCCTTTCACCACTCTTTGGCCATCATACAAATGCTAGTCAATCATGCCACCTCAATAGTTTTACCCTTAACACATTCCGGCCATCTGCCAACTGGATAGAGAACAAACAATTAAAATGCTAATTATTTATCATTTTGATTAAATATTTACTAATTTTAATGTAACCACAACCCTAAAAAAACTACATCAAAACTCTGGGATATGGACAAGAACAGCAAAGCCAAACCAGGCGAGAGCCGGGCAAATAAAGCCAAGGCTCCACTCGGCTCGGAGGGCAGCGATGGAATTGAGAGAACAATTCTTACTGCCAATGAAATTAAAAAGAGGCTTAAGGCCAAAAGTTGGCTTATTGATTGTGCTACACCCTTTATCAATAAGATGAGCACTCTTCTGGATGAAGAAAAGGTCATTGTTTTTCTGACCGACAACGAGGGTTGCATTTTACATATGGTAAGCGCCGATGCTTTGTCGAAAGCACTCACCAGCAAGTACATCATAGCAGGCAGCTACCCTCCTCCCAACACGCTAATCTACAGGACCATCGAAGGGGTGCTGAAAACCAATCAGGAGGCAGAAGCAGAAGGGCCAGACTGGCTGCTTGATGAAACGAACGAAATATGGATAAGCTGGACCAACCCACTGCTGGTTAATCCCAACCATATGGTTGGCACGCTGACCCTATACTTCCCTAAGAAATTATCTTCAAAAATGCTATACGCCTTGTTTTGCCAAACAACAAGCTGTATTAAGCAAGAGCTCTCTTTTTACGAGGAGAAAAAACAAGCCATGAAGCTTAAGGATCAACAGCTAAACCTCTTTAATCGTTACGCTCAGGCCGATCTAATAATCGATAGGTACGGGTACATAAACTTGGCGAGCGATGAGGCCTGCTCTCTTCTGGGGGTTGACAAGGCCAATATTGAACGGAAAAAGGTTGCTAAGTACATTCCGAACTGGGAATTGATTAGCTACAATGACAAGAAGTGGATCGAAGTGGAGAATCGAGAGGTATTCATCTCGAACGTGGAGAACAGCGGATTTTATCTGCTGAATAGCAAAGCGGTGATGCGCACCCAAAACAAGTTCGACGAACAGATATGCACACTCCGAAGTATGAAACAGGTTCTTAACGAGTCGAACAAGTACATTGGCAATAACGCCCACGTTCATTTCGACGATATAGTTGGAATCTCGGTGCCCGTAAAGCGCATGATGAAGGAGGCTAAGGCCATTGCCAAAACCGAATCGCCCGTAATGCTACTGGGTGAGCAGCACACAGGACGAGAGACCCTGGCGCAGGCGATACACAACCATAGCTCACGATCGAACTTTGGCTTTGTGAGGGTAGATGTGAGCGCACTATCAACCGATAGGCTAGAGGAGACCCTTTGGGGCTACAACGAGAACCACAAGCCACACCTAAGGCGCATACCAAAACCCGGCGCTTTTGAGTTTGCCAACGGCGGAACGCTATACATCAACGAGATAGGGCTTATACCCAAATCCATTCAGGACAAAATTTTTGAAGTAATAAAAACCCAGAAAGTGGGCAGGCTAGGCTCTACCCAGCAAACAACAGTTGATGTGCGCATAATCTGCAGTAGCTCCTTCGATTTAAGCCAGAAGATTGAGGCCGATGAATTTCGAATCGATCTGTTTTACACCCTAAGCACAGCATCGCTTCGTGTTCCGCCCCTCCGGGAGAGGCGAACAGATATCCCAATGCTCATGGGGCATTACATGACCATAAAATCGCGCGAGCTGGGAATGAAAGCCGTAGATATCCCCAAAAAAATAATACTGATCCTAAAGCGATATGAGTGGCCCGAGAATTTTAAGGAGATGATTGAGCTAACAGAGAGGATAATAAGGGACAAGGGGCAAATGTTTAAAACCTTTAAGAACGAGCGCGATTTCAAGAAACGGAATCTTTACCTTGAGCAGCTCAAAGAGGTTGAGGGCATCGTATCGATTGAGGAGCATGAGAAGGAGCTAATTATTCGAGCCTACAAAGCATTTAACGGGAGCATCAGCAAGGCATCGCGAAGGTTAGGCATAAGCCGCAACACGCTTTACCTAAAGCTAAAAAAGTATGGTGTTGATGCTTAGGCGTATGCAGCATCAATAGGCATAGGCGTCCCAAATGCCTCACACAAGGTTCTTGCCAAGGAGATACTAGAATAGCAACTTGCTACATTACGATAAAAAGCTCTTTGAGCTTGAAGCAATATTGTGAAGCCGATATGACAATGGCTGGTTGCTTCGAGAAAGCTCAGCAACCAGCCTGGTGTTTTCTTCTGATAATCTGTTGAAATGTAATTACACCTCGAAATTTGTAATCTCGTCGGTGGTTTTAAAATCGTATCCAGGGTACTCAAATATGGAGAGCCTAGGCTCGGTTTCGCCAATGGAGTAGCCCCATACGGAGGCATACTCCTTCACGTTTTCGCCCATTTCGATTAGCTGGTGCAGATACTCGCCAATGGGTTTCGATTCGATGATCACTATCTTTCCAATTTTATTGATAATAGGGCTATGCCAGCGGGTATGATCATGGTCGAACTCGAGAATTCGCCTACCCCACCGTGTAATGCCAATGGTACGGAAGGTAAGGCTTTTGCCCACCCCGGGTAGGTTAATCACATTGCGGTCGGAGGCCATAAACGGAATATTTGCCTTCTGGCGAAGCTCCTTGAGGTTGTCGACCATACTATGCGCTTCAAGCGGGAAGCGCTTTATCTCCTGCAGTAACTCCTTGGGGATAGTGCCCACCACCTTCTCCTCCACCTGCTCCTGCACGGCCCTTGCGTTGGTGGCATAGTTGAAGGTATTCTCCTGAAAGCCCTTAACCGAAAAGGTGTAGTACGTAATTACCCCAATATCGTTGAGCACCTTACGCAGCTTGGCTGTGTGCCCGCGGCGCGATGCGGCCGATGTAAAAACCAGCTGGTTGGTTACGGTCCACCCCACCGAAACCAGGCGCTTAACGGCTAGGGCCGACTCGGGGGTAACCTCCATGGGCGACTCGAAGTGGGTTTGAATAACAAACTGTTTAACACCATAGGCAGATGCACGCTCCTTAAAATCGCCTAGAATTTGAGTAAGCTCCTCGGTTACGCGCTGTGGGAGGTATGCTAGGAGCCTGGTACCAAGACGAATTCGTTGTATCTCAGCAAATTTTTGCCCATCGGGACGCTGCCTGTTGGCCTCCACCTTTCGGATAACCATCCTTAGCACCTCATCGAGGATGTTCTTAAGCGACTTGTTCTGGCTCATGAGCGCATCGCCACCTGTAATAAGGATATCGCGGAGCTGGGTATCGTTCTCCCAATAGGTTAGCAGTCGCCGCAGCTTCTCGGCCCAGGTTTCGTTGGGTTTAAGCTTATCGAGGTTGAAATTTAGGTTGCCCCGCTGAAAATCGTACATACGCTGGCATGAAACGCATAGGCCGCCGCAAGCTCTCCCCATGGTATCGGGGATTAGGATGGCCACCTCGGGGTAACGCCTGTGCACACAGCGGTGCGATGGGAGCAGCCAACCGGCAGCATTGGGTTTTCCGGGTTCCACCTGATCCTCCTTCTCCCAAGCCTGAATATTACCAAACTGATCGATAAGGGGTTTGCTATAGATAACGTAATGGCGAATGGCCAGATCGGACCCCGCTGCAAAATCGGGAGTACGTGCATTTAGCAACGACAGGTAGTATGGATTTACAAAGAATGGAATGCCTTTCTTCTCGGCATTCTCGAGAACTTTTTGGGTTTCCAAATCGAGTGAGTAATCGAGCAGCTCGTTGAGCAGCTTGGGCGATCGAACCGCAAAGCGCAGGTGGAACCGATAGTCGTCCCACCACTCCCTCATCTGCTCGAGCTTCTGCTCATCGGTCATTCCCTCATCGAAACAGTAGCGGGAATCGCCCACCTCACAGCTTTGAATGTTTCGGACAAGCACCTGAATTATTCGCTCCTTGTTCTCCTTCCGAATTTTCACTATTTGAGGGTCTAGCCCATCATGCCATCGCGCCATCCACTTCTCCACCTGCTCGCGGGTTGGTTTGTACTGGGGCAGCTGGTTGTTGAGCTGGCGGAAGAGCTTGATCATATCATCAAAAAAAAGTGGCTTGGCACCCCCTGCCCCTTTCTTTATCCCCAGCCAAAGCAAGTTGAAGGGTTCGTTAAGCGTTTTCTCGCCATTTCGATAGGGATTTTCGAACTCGCGCCCCGAATTGGCAATGTAATCGAGTATACGGATGGCTGCAAAATCTTGCCAACGCAAGCTCTCGAAACCCTTCCGACCATGAATTTCACCCTTATAGTAAGCAACGGCATTAGGGTTCTCGTTGAGCACCTCGAAAGCCCAGTCCTTTACCCTGGCCATGGCCTCATGTGAAGTTTTAGCCTCGGTGTAGATGTCGTTAAGCCTAGGATTTTCCCTAAAAAGCTTGCGCAAAAGCGTTAGCGACCGTGCCGACAAAGCTATTTTCTCTGGATAGTAAGTCATATATGTATTTTTAATTTTATCGATATGGAATGGC
>JAVERU010000137.1:0-8103 GCA_034006965.1 Tenuifilaceae bacterium | reverse complement strand
TCGGTTATAGTTCTGCTTTTTGTTGATATCGATAAGGATAAAAGACCTTGGAGCTACCATACGGTGCTACTCGTTGGGCTGTTGCCCTTAATTTTTATGATAAGCCCATACATTAATTTGATATACATCGTGTTTGGCCTTAGTATGCCCTTTGCTGGTGCGGGACTGCTTGTTTTTCTACTTCTCTTTTCGCTGCCATTTTTAGAGTACCCAATGGAACGATATAGAAGGTTGCTACCCATTGGGCTATTCCTTGCGAGCGTAGTAGCGCTAGTTGCTGCGCACGTAAATTCTAAGCCAACCCCCGAGCAACCATTGCAAAGCAACGTGTTGTATGCTGCGCTCAGCGATACTGAGCAAGCCTACTGGTTCTCGTCGAACTTAAATACCGATGATTGGAATAAGCAGTTTTTTGCAGACGATAGCTTTGGCGATGCATCGGAGCTTTATCCGTGGAGGCGGGGCACGAGGCTCAAAGCCCAAGCCGAGTATTTGGGTTTTGAGAAACCCAGCATAGAGATGATCTATGATTCGATAAAAACAGATTCCCGCGCTTTGGAGTTTCTGCTTAAGCCAAAGAATGATCCTGTGATCGTGGAGCTGATCCTACCCCTATCATACAACCTGAAATCTTTCTCGGTCAATGGGAAAGGGTTGACTGAGCTGGATGTACCCTACATAAAGCGTATCGAAAGCTATCGATTCCAAATTATTGCCCCCAGATACGGTGGCGATAGGGTTAGGGTGGAGTACCAAGGTGCCGATTATTTATCGTTTAGCCTAATCGAAGTGATCCTGGGCATTCCTAAGCTTGAGGATGTTGAACCTATGCCGCCTCATATAATCCCCGACACGGGTTTCGAAAGCATGGTTACGGTGGTTAAAACCAACCAAACGCTGCCAAGTAAATTGTAAAGGTAGGCATTAGCGTGTAGCCAAGTGAGTTCTTTCTAAATTGTGCCCCTATAGGCTTCGTGGCTAGAACAGCACTGGGTTTGAGGTGGTTCGCAAATAGCGATTGTAATTTGAAACATCTACGAAAATTATCCGTTTTGTAACTGTGCATAAAATTGCTAGTCGATTTATTTTATTAATAGTTTCAGAGCAATGCGTAATTATCTCATTCTTCTTGTAATCATTTTTGGTTTTTCCTTTTCACTTGCGGGCCAAGCCCAATCCATTCCCGATACCGTTAATTTAAGTGTTGATACTGTCAGCGTTAGTCACGATTCGCTCGCTGTAACGGTCGATACGTTGGCACTTACCGTTGACACCATTCCTGAACCCATTGTCTTTACACCGGAGACGGCATCGCAATACCTTTCAAGTTTGCTTGCCAAAAGTAACCTGTGGAAAGAGGATGACGATACGATGAGGTTATCCGTTGAGCGGTTGGTTCATCATTTTGCCGAGCCATTCGATAGCGTTGTCAATAGGTTAAAGCGATTCCAGTTCGACTCGGTTAGGGTATCGAGGGACCGAATCTATAGAAGCGAAACCCTTCCATTACGTTGGCTCGATTCCTCATCATTTATTGTTGATACGGTTGGGCTAGATAAGGATCCTTTCGTAAAGGAGATCACCATTGTGAAAAGGATTAAGGATACATCTTCATACCCTAAGGTCGATTCTGTTTCGTACATGCTGTCCGATATCCAGTCAATGCTTCAGCCCCACGATACCATCATTAGAACCTATGTTGATACTTCGTACCTGAAGTCGCGAAGAGTTAAGGTACACCATCTTACCGACCAAGGGATTACTCCCTCGCTAATTCCACCCCGAAGCGGGAAAACCTATCGCTTCTCGCCCGACTCTTCCAAGGTTATTCTAACCGAGAGTATTCCTGTGTATAAGGCCAACGAGGAGTCGCCGTTTAACATCGTGCCTAGCCAAGGAATGCCAGATTCACTTAGGTATGCTGTGGAAAAGCTACTCGCATACACACATCAGCGCGACTCGTTCCTTTTGCATATCAACGATTTGGCGGGTCGTAAAACTTCGCTATGGCTAAGCACTGGAAAGGATGATTTAATTAGGTACTGGGTTCGAAATTCTAAGAATGACTCCATTACGATATGGATTGGAAATCCATCAAAATCAAATATATCGCTAATACTCGAGGAAGACATTAATGTTGAGCGGCTCGAACGAAAGATGATAGACGATATACCATTCACAACCACACGGGCAAAGCGTACGTTAGCCGAGTTAAATCCGCTTAAAGAAATTCCTATTTACTGGAATAGCGATTTCAGTAGCTCCTTCTCATTAAGCCAAAACTACCTGTCGCCCTACTGGGCTCGAGGGGGAGAGAGCTCGCTTAATAGTATGATCGATATCAACGGAAAAACAGAGTACAACAACAAGGAGGCTAAAACTCGTTGGACGTCAACGGGGCGTTTACGCTATGGTACCACTTGGACCGATGAGCATGGGTTCCGAACCAATACCGATATTGTTGAGATAAACTCGCAGTACAACAAGGTGATGCGCAAAATGCTCGACTTTAGCTCGAGTGTTTATGCGAAAACACAGGTGGCCAAGGGCTACAATTACCCGAACAATGAGGATGTTGTTTCGAAGTTCTTAAATCCTGGTACTTTTACCATTGGTGTGGGGTTTGAGTATAAGCCCGAAAAGAATACTACGGTTAACATTTCACCCTTATCGTACAGGAATACATTTGTGCTAGATACCGCAACCATAAATCAGGTAAACCATGGTATTGATATCGACAAGCGGGTGCGCCATGAGATGGGGGGACAGCTAGTATTTCGTAATAAGTTGAATGTTTTCGAGGATATGAGCATTAACAATGCGGTAAGGCTTTTTACCAACTACTTGGATAAGCCCAAGAATGTTGATATTGACTGGGAGTTTAGCCTTGAGAAGCAGATAAGTATGTATTTTAAAATTCGGTTAAACCTACATCTCATTTACGACGACGATATACATTTTACTATCCTCGACAATGCCGGAGAGCCAATTATTTTGCCCGATGGAAGCGAG
Organism: Tenuifilaceae bacterium; assembly: GCA_034006965.1. GTDB lineage: Bacteria > Bacteroidota > Bacteroidia > Bacteroidales > Tenuifilaceae > Perlabentimonas. Next base: position 5,091 of record JAVERU010000137.1, on the reverse strand, counting down.
AAAAAAGGCCCTAAGGCACAATTTAATCAGCTCCTGGGCCTTACGCTATCATTAAAAATTTAAGGTTAGGTTACTTTAGCTGCTCTTCAATGTTGTCGGCCTTATCGTTTATGCGTAGCGCCTTGTATAGTTCGTAAGCTTTCGACAGCACCGTTCTGTCAGCTGTACCCATATTGTAGATCTTATCGAGCCAAAATGTGGCTGAGTCAAATGCTGCTTTTGATTTTGCTTTTTCCTCTTGCACCTTACTCTTGTTGGTAATAGACCGAGTACCCTCCTCGATGTTGACTCCGGTGTTGTAATGGCAAATGGCAAGGTTTAGAAAAATCATCGGATCATCGGGGCTATGGCTAAGCGCCTGCGTGTAGGCGTTAATTGCCTCTTGGTATTGTTCGTTACGTTGATATACTAGCCCTTTAGCGTAACGAAAAGTTGCGTTTGTTGGATTGCGCGCAATTACCCTATCGAGATTCTTAAGCGCACCATCAATATCGCCTTCGTTAAAGAGCAGGTCGGTAAGGAGTAGTACCAAGTCCTCATGGTCGTTATGCATTGTAATTCCCTCAACAATAACCTGTTTGGCAGCAAGGGTATCACCTTTCTCTAGGTTTGCCTCATATAGTAGGAGGGTTGCATTTACGCCAAAATTTTTGCTGTGTAATCGCCTCAGATGATGAATCGCTCTGTCCCAGTTCCGGTCTTCATATGCTGCAATGGCGGCATTTTGCACTAGATTCAGATCGAGTTCAACTGCGAGTATAGGGCTCGATGTAACTTTTAGCGCTGCCTCAAATGCTTTAAGGGCCTCCTTATACCTGTGGTTTTTAAAATATTGATTGCCAAGTGTTTGGTACTCGTTGGCGAGTAGTACATACTTTGGTGCAATGTCCCTCTCAATCTTTCCTCCTTTGTCAAGCGATAAGGCTTTCTCGTACGATTCCATCGCAAAGAATAGCTGTTCGGGGTAAAGATTCATCCAGTCGTTGTTGTTTTTACTTTTTCCTTCTTGGTATGCGGTTTGGCTTAGCAATCCACGCATATACCATGTTCTGGGCCACATGGCCGATTCTTCATCCTCAATTAGTGCATCTATGGCTTCTTTTGCCTCGGTGTACTTGGCCGATTCGATTAGGTTAGATATGGTGATAAACCTGCTTTTTTGCAAGGGGGTTAGAATGGAACAGCCCGAGAGAAATACGATAGAGATTAGCAGTAGTTGCCTCAGCATGTTGATGGGTTTTTGGTATTGTGAAATTGTAGATTGTGCAAATTTAATCAGAAAATACATAATCAGCTTTTTATTGTACAACACGATTTTGTTGCCTATTATATGCCGAATTGGAAAAAAGGTTACAGCATTTATTGCCCATTACAAAAGATTAGCTTATTAGGAGAAATTCTCCTTGGAGCTAATACAATTTTTATGTTACAAATGTTGTTTTAGCAGCTGCGTATTAGCGAATTGAACATCTCTGGCTATTCAATAGTAACCAATAGTATGAGCTACGAAAAAGAATTTTGTACCACTGCTAATTGCTGATTTTGTGTTGTATGCGCTAGCATCATGTGGCGAGCAGTATAGTTATGTTGTTGTAGGCAAAGGTGAACTTATTTAATAAACGATAAACCTTTCTGATTTCAGCATTATTAAGTCGCAGATTGGGGCAAATATAAATATTATCGATAGCGATGAATCAAAAATTAAGATTTCTATTAAGGAGAATCTGCTTAAACACCTTAGCGCTACTGTAAGTAAAGGAACGCTAACTATAACAGTTTGACAATACTAACGTGCAAACCGACAAAGGCATAGTAATAGATATATAAACACCAATGTCGTTTAGTTAAGGTTTTAGTTCTCCTTAACGTGACTACACTGGGCTCTTTTTTCTTCGTGTCTCTTTGTACCCCCTTCGTGAACCACTTTGATAAGCTCAGCGCATCGCTTTGGGTAACCGTTTTATTTATAACACAAAACCTACCTGCCCTTGGTAGGGAGCTACGCACGCTGTCTGCTGTCGGTAGGCAGGGAAACAAGCGACAGGCAGGGCTGTCAGCCTGCCTGCTCGACCCCTATGGCCAGGCGGGCTGGCAAAGGCAGGGTCAACCAATCCTATCGAACGAGACATTTAATGTACTCCTGATCATTCCGTTTGAGCCTACGTGCGGCTTATAGTGCTATATTTGTACCCAAATTTTGACGAAATGATAACAGGTACTCTTATCAATGTAGCCGCTGTGATTGTAGGCGGAGTGCTGGGATTGCTGTTCCGCTCCCGATTGCCCGAGCGCATTACCCATACCTTTTTTCAGGCCATTGGCCTTTTTACCCTATTCCTTGGTTTTTCGATGAGTTTAAAAACCAGTAACCCTTTGCTGTTGGTGTTCAGCCTAATATTGGGGGCGCTGTTGGGCACCGTGCTTAGGCTACAGGAGCGGATGGAGAGCGCTGGCAACCATATTCAAAAGCGATTGAAGCTAAAGGGTGGGCAGTTTAGCGAGGGGATGGTTACTGCATTCCTGATGTTCTGCATGGGATCGATGACAATTCTTGGCGCTATTGAGGAGGGACTGGGTAATGAGCCTAAGCTGCTCATGATTAAAAGCCTAATGGATGGCTTCTCATCCATTGCGCTGGTTGCAGCGCTTGGGGTAGGAGTAATCTTCTCGGCAATTCCACTGCTGATATACCAAGGTGGCCTAACATTGCTTGCAGCTTGGGTGGGTGAGGCCATGAGTAGCGTGATGATTGATGAGCTAACAGCTACGGGTGGAATTCTGCTAATTGGACTGGGTATTACCATTTTGAGCATTAAAAAGATAGAGGTGCTAAACCTTATCCCTGCCCTAATTTTTATTGTACCTTTGGTATACTTCTTTGGCTGATATTCAATTTTAAGCTATGCAGAAAATTAGAATAAATCTCGATAAACTTTTCTTTAATCAATTTGGTGCTAATCCGCAATCGGTAACCCCATTGCCACAGGGTGGTTCCGATAGGCAATACTTTAGGCTTACTGCTGGCACCCAAAGCGCCATTGGCGCTTACAATCCCGATGTTGAGGAGAACAGAACTTTTATATACCTAACCCAGCATTTTGGGGGCAAGAAGCTACCTGTCCCACTTCTGTATGGCATTTCGGAGGATGAGAAAATTTACCTTTTAAGCGATTTGGGCAATCTTTCACTCTTCGATTATATTCTTGATATCGATTGGGATAAAAATCCTAAGACCGAAGTGCTAAAAAGAACCCTGTCATTACTTTTACGCTTTCAAATTGAGGGGGCAAAGGGTCTCGATTTTAAACAATGCTACCCCAAATCCGATTTCGATTTGCAGAGCGTGATGTGGGACTTTAGCTACTTTAAGTATAGCTTCCTTAAACCGTCGGGAGTTCGGTTCAACGAGGCCAAGCTCGACGACGACTTTTTGGCTTTGGCCAACCTACTGCTAGCACAGCCAACAGGGTTTTTTCATTACCGCGATTTTCAGTCGCGCAACGTGATGCTGGTGGAGAACAAACCGTATTTTATCGATTATCAGGGTGGTCGACGTGGACCTATGCTGTACGATTTGGCCTCGTTTCTTTATCAAGCAAAGGCTAACTTTCCCGAAAGTATTAGAACGGAGATTCTATCGTTTTACCTCGATGAGGCAGAAAAGTATATCGAAATTGATAGAAAAAAAGCCCAACGCGAATTCCCTGCGTTTGCACTGTTTCGGGTATTGCAAACCCTTGGTGCTTATGGCTTCCGTGGTTTTTTCGAGCGCCGAAGCCACTTCTTGCAAAGCATACCATTGGCAGCTGCCAATCTGGTTAATCTTGTAGATAAGGTCACGGCGTGTGGCCTTGCATTACCAACCCTAAAGCCTATCCTTAAGTCGATTGCAGAAAAATATGGGCTGCCCAACGAACATTCCCAACCGTTTGATGGTTTAACTGTGGAGGTTAACAGCTTCTCATACCGAAAGGGTTACCCCTTAGAGCATCCCGAGCATGGCGGAGGGTTTGTGTTCGACTGTAGGGCACTGCCAAACCCTGGTCGGCTAACGGATTATAAGATGCTAACAGGTTCGGATAAACCTGTGATTGATTATCTTGAACAGCACAAGGAGATTGATACTTTTTTTGATGAGGTTTACGCCCTCGTAGCCAAATCGGTTAGGGCTTATCAGGATAGAGGATTTAAGCATCTTTCGGTATCTTTTGGTTGCACGGGCGGGCAGCATAGGTCGGTTTACATGGCCAACCGATTGGCCAACGAGCTGAAGCATATAGGTAACCTTGCAATTAGGTTAAACCATAGGGAACAAAATGGATAATAATGGGTAAAAAACTTTGCGAGAAGAAGGATAAGACCAAAGGGGCAGAGGAGAAAAAATTTGTATGTAAAAAGTGTGGTCATTACTCCAATAAGGAGGGCCGACTTTGCAAACCTAAGCAATTCTTATAGCAGATTTTGTATGAAGGCAATGGTGCTGGCAGCAGGATTGGGTACTCGGCTTGGTGAGCTAACCAACCATAAGCCCAAGGCGTTGGTTGAGGTTGCTGGGCGACCCCTGCTGGCTCATATCATTGCAAAGCTGGTTAGGTCTGGGTTTACCGATATTACCGTTAATGTTCATCACTTTGCCCAGCAGGTAATTGATTTCTTGAGTCAAAATGATTTTGGCGCGTCAATTAATATCTCCAACGAAACCGACCAACTGCTCGATACTGGAGGGGGCATCCTAAAGGCCCAATCTTTCCTCGATGGCCATGAGCCATTCTTAGTACACAACGTCGATATCCTTTCGGATATAGATTTAGATAAAATAATGAACAGCCATAAGCAGAGTGGAGCTCTTGCTACGTTAGCAGTGAGCAATAGGGTCTCTACCCGAAAGTTGCTGTTCGACAGTGCGATGAAGCTGCGCGGTTGGAGGAACCTAACCTCAGGCGAGGAAATAATTCCCAGTAAACCTGATGGCAATCTCAACGAGTTCGCCTTTTCGGGTATTCACGTGCTAAACCCGCAAATTTTTAGGGCGATTAAAAGTCGAGGCAAATTTTCCATAATCGACACCTACCTTTCACTTTGTGCCAATAA
>JAVERU010000136.1:0-8161 GCA_034006965.1 Tenuifilaceae bacterium | reverse complement strand
GCGAGGCGATGCCAAACGAGGAATTATCGACTACGTAAGCGGCATTTAGCCTTTGCAAGGCGTATCCATCGGGGGCTTCGCCCTTATATCGAGTGTACCCCTGATACCAGCCATCAACATATAGATGCGAATGCACATCTACTCTATAGTTGTACCAGTTAAGGAATCCACCGGCTTCAATCCTACGGGTACGCGAAACGGGCAGCTGGGCCATACCCCCAATCATGGTCTCAAAAATTCTATAGTGATACAATGAGATGGTATCGAGGAAGTAGGAGTAATCGCCATCGGTTAGCCAACCAGCGTTTCGTCCGTAGTATGCATACGAGTAGGGAATGTGCGATACGGTTGCACCCCAAATCACTCTATTCTTCTGGTTAATATAGGTAAACTGCCCTCCAAAGTCATATATCTCGCCATTAAGCGCAAGCCCCACCTGCAAAAGGTTAGCACCAACAATATCGCTAAAAATCATCTCAACCCCTCCGGCCATACCAGTTCCCATTTGGCTTGTAGATACCCCAACGCCTGAATTGGCGATGTAATCGAGCTTAAACTTGGGCCGATAGGGGACGGATTTGAAGGAATCAACCGGGGTTTCGGGTTGCCCCATTCGCATGGCCAAGTTCCTATCGATTATACCCGACACCGCTCTATTGTATGGAGGTAAAGTTGCGGCACTTTGATCAACCATAAGCGGAAAAACCTCGATATTGTGAAGTTCATCAGGAGCTGCAGTAAAAATTGTATAGTTACTTTTGAAGTAGTATGAATAGGCAATGGTTCCAGTTTCACTGGAAACGCTAAAAGCAGGTGCTAGTTTTGTCATCCCCGATATTCCGGTAAGAATTTTTGTCTTCTGAAAAATTCTACCCGTCTCCAAGTTGTAGAGGTAAAGATTTCGGAATCCGTCCCTATCCGAAAGGAAATAGATATCCTCGCCATTTGGTGCAAATACAGGGTTTAGATTTGATGCGCCGGGGAAGAAGTGGTGGGTTGTAATCTTTTCCGTTTCCAAATCGAGGGTAGCCAAATAATAACCGGGCATACGCTTAGCGTATAGGTCTTGCTGCGATGGCCTATCGGTTACAAATACAATGGTTTTCCCATCGGGCGACCAGCTGGGATGCACATTGGCCCATTGGTCGTTTGTAAGCTTGCGGGTTGTTCCTGAATCTAAATTGTACTCAAAAAGATTATTCTTTCCATCCACAAGCCCAGAGACAACGATGCTTTCGCCACTTGGCGACCATACCGGATAGTTGAACGAGGGCACGTTAGGTATTTCTATCTCACGCACCATCCTCCTCCGCTCAACATCCACCACCAGCAGCTTGTTTCGTCCCTTACTATATGCCACAAAAGCAAACAGCTTGCTGTCGGGCGACCAAGCTCCTGCCGACTCAATAAAGTTTAGTGCATCAATCTCGTTACGATGCACCGTTGATGATAGCTTGTGAACAATTTTGCCTGTTTCGGTTTCGGCTAGAAACAAATCAATGGAGAACAAGCTTTTCTCGGAGTAGAAAGCAACATACTTGCCATTAGGGCTAATAGCAGGCGATATGTTTATATTGCCAGCATTCTCTTCATGAATAATTTTGGTGCCTGAAGGGTTGTCCACCGTGTCCTTCATGGTCATCTTGAAGTGCTCAATTGTAGTCCTTCGCCATATCTCTGAAAACTCCTTTTCGTTTAGCCCCAGGTATCGCTTCAGGGCGATGTCGTAACCACGCTTGGCAGTTTCCATAAAGATGGGGGCAATGAGGCTATCGCCAAAGGTGCGCCCCACAAAAGCCCAGAATGCATGCCCGTATCGGTAGGGAAAATATTTTGAGCTTCGCGACATCTGGTCAAGGGTGGGGAAATCGTCGTTGAGCACGGCATCGCGCATCCACATGGCGGTATGCGGATCGACACTACCAATGGAAAGGTACTCGGCCATCCCTTCCACCATCCATAGGGGTAAGTTGCTTAGCGAGTTTAGGTTAGTTGAGTCGCGCGAAAGGATTGCATTGAACTGGAATGCGTGAACAAGCTCGTGCCCGAGCACGTGGTCGGTTTGTGCCCAGGTCTCAGTAACAGGCATTACCACTCTGTTCTTAAGTGCCTCAGTAACTCCCCCTGTTCCAACTCCTACAGTACCAAAAATGGCTGTGGTCTGCTGAAAATCGGGGTGGTTTGCATAAAATATTATCGGATTTCTATCGGCAATAGTATCGCGAAAAACCTGTGCATGCATAGCATACCATTGCTCCGAGGCCTGTGCCAAGCGTTCCACCACCGAGTCATTCTCAAAGTAGTGGTAAATTTCAAAGTTTGGCGACTCGTGAACCTTAAAGTTGAAAGTTTTATATATTGGTCTGTTACGCCCAAAATATTGTGCGTTGGAGTGCAAAGCGCTTAATAAAAGCAGGCTGATAACTAATGCTCTAAATACCTTAAAAAGACCCCTCATCATAGCTTCCGGTATTAAATACAAAAACATGCCCAAGGTAGAGTAATTTACATCTTTTACAAAAAAAATACCACGCCGATTTAGTTACACACCTAAATTACACAAAGGGCTGTAAAAAAACGTTAAACCCCGCTTTGCTAAAAACTTGTGTAAACGTACTGTAGTTAAAAAAACAACCAGAGGGTAATAAAGTTTGAATTGGCTGCTCAAACCATAGTATGATATGACTTTAAGCTCGCTAAAAGTCGAGGCGTTCTTTTAGCAGCCTATAACCCGAAGCGCTACCCTTTACTTTATCGCCACCATTTAATTGTAGGATAAACGACTCTTTCTCGTAGGGTTCAATCTTTAAAATCTCATTCACATTAACTATATACGATCGGTGAACCCTAACAAACTGATTTGGATTCAATCGCTCCTCAAGGCTTTTCATGGTCAACTTCTTCATAAACCTGTCGCCGTGGCTATAAATCATCACATAGTCGTCCTGAGCCTCAAAGTACCGTATTTGGTCGGTTGCAATGATGTGAATACCCTTGCTGTCCTTTACCACGATGCGCGCAATGGGCATTGATGCCGATAGGTCTTCGGCGATGGAGCTAACGGGTGCTGCAACGTAGCCTACGGAGGCGAGTTTCTCTCTGGCTTTGCCAAGGGCCGATTGAAACCGATCCTTGGGGAAAGGTTTTAAAAGATAATCGACAGCATTCTGCTCAAAGGCTTTTAGGGCGTACTCATCGTAAGCCGTGGTGAAAATAATAAGCGGTGAGTGATCGAGCACTTCGAGCATTTCGAATCCATTAAGCCTTGGCAGCTGTATATCGAGCAAAACCAAATCGGGCTTTTCCTTATTTATTGCGACTGCAGCCGAAAACCCATCGGCACACTGGTCAATAATTTCGATATCCTTTTCCGATTCGAGATACTTCATCAGAAGATCTCTTGCGGGTTGCTCATCCTCCACTATAACTACTCTCATACTTTCCTATTTAACTGGGATAGTTATCAAAACAACAAAACGATCTGAGTCTCTACGCACATCGACCAGCTCAGAGGTGCCATAGATAAGCTTAAGCCTACGGCGGATATTCACAAGGCCCACACCAGTACCTGCACTACTTGTGGGGAAACTGGGTAGCGAGTTCGAAACCTCAACGTAAAGGTAACCACTGCGAAGGGAAACGGTAGCCCTAATTGTCGACTCATCGGTCGACTGGGCTACGCTGTGCTTTATGGCGTTCTCGAAAAGGGGTTGAAGAATCATGCTGGGCACCCGAACGGCGAGGCACTCATCGCAGCACTCAATACCATAATTGAGCCTATTCCCAAATCGCACCTTCTCAATCTCAAGATACTTCGTACAGTTCTCGAGCTCATCGCTAAGGCTAACCATACTTCCGGGCGACTGCTTGAGAGAATATCGCAAAAGCTCCGACAGCCGTGTAATCATATCCTGTGCCTTTTCGGGCGAGGTCATGGTTAACGAGCTAACCGAGTTGAGGCTATTGAACAGAAAATGGGGGTTCACCTGCAGCTTTAGCCAGCTAAGCTCCGCATCCTTTACCAGAGCCTGCAGCTCGGCTTCGCGTGTGAGCTTCTCTCTAAAATTGCTGATGTAAATAGTAAGGTAGTAAACAAGCGAGATAAGGATGTAGAAGAAGATACCAACTATCGTTCTTCCCGGAAGTGATGAATCGAGAAAGGCGATGTACTCCTTGTCATCGGGGAATATTAAGATTAGCATGTAGCGGTGCAGCGATACGATGAGTAGAATACTTACAACAGCTGCACCAATATGGTTTAGGGCAACACTGAATGGCTTTTGGGTTTCGATATCGCTTAGGCGAACCCAGAACCAGAGCCCCAGCGACAGCATGGCATACAGCACCACCCATACAAAGCTATCGATAGTAGCATTAAGCAATGGGACACCATAAAAAAGATATAAAACAGCAGAGTGGATAGCTGCTACAACTATCCACCATGCTGCAAAGACAATTTTACCAAATCGGTTTCCTAGTATGGGGTGAATCATGCTTAGTACGACTTAATCTCGCCGCCTCCAAAAATCACAACACCTCTAATGACTAGCTCACGCTCAATCACCTCGTCGGTTTTGGGGGGCATACGGCGCTTATCGTTGTAGCCGCCAAATATTGCAGTAACCTCAATTTTTACACGCCATCCTGCTGGCACTATAATTTTTGATCCGCCAAACAGACAAAACATATCGAGCACGTTGCGTCCAGGCGCCAGCTCGGCATCGGATAAATCGAAGGTGCTCCCCCCAAAAATATTGGAGATCTTTCCGCCCTTAAAGTTCTTTGAGGTTATCTTCTGCTCACTTCCACCAAAAATAGCAACGTCATCAATTATATCCATATCGGTTGAGCCCCTAGTAAAGCCCACCTTCGAGTTGCGTACATGGCCACCCTTCTGAAAAATCATTATCAAGCCCAATGCTACAAATACTGTGGGCCAAAAGAAGTACCTAATGGGGTAATGAAAGCCAAGAATTTTTGCAGTTAAAAAGAAACCACCGATGGCAATAAGCACAATACCAGTAGTACGAGATTCATTTTTAGCTAGGCTGATTAGGCCAATGCCAATAAGAAGACTTTGCCAAGTAAAGATGTATTTATTCCATGCAAAGGGAATAATATCGAGTCTATCGGCAAACAGGAGTGCTCCTAGGGTTAGGAATACAATACCAATAATTATACGCACATTATTGGGAGAGTGATTTCTTTGATGATCGATTCGTTCCATAACTTAAATGTTTTAAAAGTTTATGGTAGCAAAAATATGGTACCTTGCAGCTATACGGAACAACAAATCGGTAAAACTAGGGAATTTGTCGGTGAACCTAAACAATGCTAACCCCGACTCCTCCTTTTTGTGAAGTGCATAGAGTTACCCTGCTCACCATACCCAATGAAGTCGCCAGTAAGCTGTATTCGGGCCTCAAGGCAATTCTTGCAATCATCAACCGCATCGTCAACGCAAGGTTTATTGTCGTATAGCTTGTAATCGTTCCGATAAAGCCCTGGGGTAATGTTTGGCATCACCACGTTGGCCCCCACCTTAATGCCCTTCTCGCGCCCCAGCTTATCAATTGCCTGAAGGGCTGTAGGCGCTGCTATATTTATGTCCTTCATGAGGATTCTGAGGATAGCGATCATTTTAAGCGCAAGGTTAAAGCGCTCCTCCATGGGCAGTAGCACCTCCTTGTACTTGTAGAGGGGCGTGTCGGGATGCTCTATGTAAGGCCCCATACCCACCATATCAATATCCATCTGCTGTATCCACAGCAAGTCATCGGCAAGATTCTCGATGGTTTGAAACGGAAGGCCGATCATCACCCCTGTTCCAACCTGGAAACCAACTCTCCTAAGCGATTTCAGACATTCCACCCTTCTATCAAAATCGTGCGCCTTGTTATTAGGGTGAAGCTTGGCATACAACTCCTTACTGGTAGACTCTATGCGTAGTAAATATCGGATGGCACCGTTATCGAACCATTTTTTATACGTTTCCTCGGTTTGCTCTCCCATCGAAAGGGTGATCCCCAACTCCCCATTGGTTTCTCTATGTATTCGCTGCAAAAGATTTGACACCCTATCGGTAAACTCCCGATTGGTAACCTCTCCCGTTTGGATCGCAAGGCTAGCATACTTGCTTTCCCAAGCAAATTTTGCTGCCTCCACAACCTCATCATCGGAAAGGTTGTACCTATGGGCATTAAAATTCCCTGCCCTAATACCACAGTAAAAGCAGTTTTTTCTGCATATGTTGGACATCTCGATAAGGCCACGAAAATACACCTTACGCCCCACATATTTCTCCTTTACCTCAGCAGCCTTTGAGTATAGCTTGTTCCTATCATCGGCATTGGTTTGCAGCAGCAGAATAATATCTTGGCGGGTTAGGCTTTGCTTTTGCAGAATCTCCTCAATCACATTCATCCTATAAAAACTAAATAAAAATTTGCGACAAAGATACAATGATAGTTTCACACCAAAATTCGCCTGAAGGAGTTTTATAGCATTATATTGAAGGGGTAGGCATGAAAAAACTTTTCGTAAGTTTGCTCCCGATTTTAAAAACTCATTGGAAAGCCCACTACTTTTTAAACATAAAACTCTTAAAAATAATAAGATATGATTACCAAGCAGCTTATCGACCCCAAGAGCATTGTGGTTATTGGCGGATCGGATGATATCCAAAAACCGGGCGGAAAAGTTTTAAAAAACCTTATAGACAATAACTATAAGGGGAACCTATTCGTGGTTAACCCCAAGGCCGATGTGGTGCAAGGAATCACCTGCAACAAAAACGTGGAGAGCCTACCCAACGTTGATCTTGCCATCATTGCCATAGCGGCAAAATTCTGCCCTCAAACAGTACGGACACTTGCCGAGGAGAAGGAAACCCGTGCATTCATCATCCTTTCGGCAGGATTCCACGAGGAGAGCGAGGAGGGTGCCAAGCTGGAGCAGGAGATAGTTGATGCTGTAAATTCGGTAAACGGAAGCCTTATTGGCCCCAACTGTATTGGGGTGATGAACTCGAACTACGCTGGTGTTTTCACCACGCCAGTGCCTAAGCTCGACCCCAAGGGTATTGACTTCATCTCGGGATCGGGCGCAACCGCAGTATTTATAATGGAAGCCGGTATACCCAAAGGGCTAACCTTTGCATCGGTGTACAGCGTGGGCAATAGTGCCCAAATGGGCGTAGAGGACATCCTTAAGGATATGGATGAGAACTTTGACCCCGCCACCAGCTCGCGCATAAAGCTGCTATACGTTGAGAGTATCAACAAACCCCAAATGCTGCTGAAGCACGCATCATCGCTAATTCGCAAGGGGTGCAAAATTGCAGCCATCAAGAGTGGTGGCTCCGAGGCCGGTAGCCGCGCAGCCAGCTCGCACACCGGCGCGTTGGCTAGCAACGATGTGGCGGTTGATGCACTCTTCCGCAAAGCGGGTATTGTTCGCTGCAACGGCCGCGAAGAGCTGGCTACCGTAGCAGGCATATTCATGCACCCCGAGCTTCCTGGCAAAAGGGTAGCCATTATAACCCATGCAGGTGGCCCAGCGGTTATGCTCACCGACTCGCTCTCGAACAGCAAGCTTGAGGTACCCTCAATAAGCGGTCCCAAAGCCGATGTGCTACTCGAGAAGCTATTCCCAGGCTCATCGGTAGCTAACCCCATCGACTTTTTGGCAACTGGTACAGCCGAACAGCTTGGGCACATTATTGATGCCTGCGAGAACGATTTCGACAACGTGGATGCCATGGCGGTAATCTTCGGCAGCCCAGGGCTCTTCCCCGTTTACGATGTGTACGATTTGCTTCACGAGAAGATGAACGAGTGCAAGAAACCCATCTACCCCATACTGCCCTCCATCATCAACGTAAAGGATGAGATTGAGCATTTCCTTGCCAAGGGGCGGGTGAACTTCCCCGACGAGGTGGTATTTGGCAATGCCCTAGCAAAGGTTTACCACACCCCTGCCCCACAACCCGAAAGCATTGAAACGCCAAAGGTTGATGAGCAAACCATCCGCAGCATAATTGATGGTGCCGATAATGGTTACCTAATGCCCGACAAGGTGCAGCAGCTTCTCGATGCCGCAGGCATAACCCGCGCTGGCGAGGCAGTAGTTACATCGGCTGATGCTGCTAAGAAAGCTGCTG
>JAVERU010000135.1:0-8270 GCA_034006965.1 Tenuifilaceae bacterium | reverse complement strand
AGTTCCTTAGAGGGGCACGTCGGTACGCTTTTCTTTTCGATTTAGAACCTACCGACTATAAGGCATGGGCTCATGGCCTTCGAAAAGCAGGCTATGCAACCGACCCAAACTACCCCACGAAGCTGATTCAAATTATTGAGGAAGAGAAGCTATACATGCTTGACCGGGGTGTTGATATAAAAATTGAGTCGCCCACTTTGGGAATGGGCGAGCTGCTTGACCCAGCCAGCTATAGCATTGATATCCACAACCAACGGAAAATCTATCTCCGCAACAGAATAAAGTATATTATTGTGAAGGAGAAAGATACATACCAAAGTATCACCAATGAAATGGAATTGATGCCATGGCAACTGGCTAAATACAATGATATTGATAGAGACTCTAAGCTGACCGAAGGACAGGAACTTTACATCCAACCCAAGCGACGTAGGGCAGAACCCAACCATCCTCTGCATGTGGTTGAGGAGGGCGAAACCATGCACGACATCTCCCAAATGTATGGTATTCGGCTAAAATCGTTGTACTTTAGGAATAGGGTCGACGAAAGCTATGAACCTGAGGTAGGAGAAAAGGTATTCCTTAGGGGGCGTAAACCAAATCTATAAAGCAAGGGCAGCTACTTGAAAACTGATTGCTCAATATCACGATAGCCTTTAAGGAAATCGGTTACGGGTAGTTTACGTTTACCGGCAAGCTGCAATTCGATCACTCTAATTCGCCCTGCCCCACAACCAACCTCTAGGTATGATTTGCCATCGGTGTAAATCATGCCAACCTCGGTGGGTTTATCGGTTGTACATTGCTCGCTACGAAAAATTTTCACGCCCACAGCATCGCTGTTTGTGCCCAAAAGTTCACACCATGCGGCAGGGTACGGGCTTAGCCCGCGAATAAAGTTGTGCACCTTACCTGCAGGCCATGACCAATCAATTCGGGTGGTATCCTTAAATAGCTTTGGGGCTGTATTTACAGCTTTTGTTGATGATAAAAGGTTTTGCTGTGGAGTTGGTTTTACCTCCGAGGTAGCTATTGCTCTAACCGTTTCCTCCACCAACTTTGCTCCAACAACCATGAGCTTATCATGCAGCTCTCCCGCTGTGTCATTACTACCAATAGCTACATCGCGTTGTAACAGAATGTTTCCAGTATCTATCTCCCTATCGATAAGAAAGGTAGTTACCCCCGTAGTTCTTTCACCGTTAATAATCGCCCAGTTAATAGGTGCCGCACCCCGATAGTTGGGAAGTAATGATGCGTGAAGGTTAAATGTGCCAAGCCGGGGAATTCTCCATATCACCTCGGGCAGCATTCTAAAGGCTACAACGATGGCCAAATCGGGGTTTAACGATTTAACCTCATCAATAAAATGAGTATCCTTAAGCTTCTCGGGTTGATAAATGGGCAGGTTGCAGCTCATAGCATACTGCTTAACAGCCGATTGTTTTACCTTCTGCCCTCTACCCGCAGGCTTATCGGGAACAGTAACTACACCCACAATATTATAACCCTGCTCATGAAGCAACCTAAGGGGCTCCACAGCGAAATCGGGAGTCCCCATATATAAAATTCTAAGCTTCTGGGCTTCGTGAACCATAGATACACTATTTTTCTTCTGCATTTGGTTTAAAAGGAGGGAGTAAAATCAGGTGATGTCCCATCTTATCGCGCTTGGTCCGCATGTAAAACTCGTTGTCTGCAATAGGAGGTACCTCGATGGGAACATTTTCAACAACCTCTAACCCATACCCTTCAATACCCTTACGCTTAACTGGGTTATTAGACATAAGGCGCATTTTACCCACGCCTAGCTCTCGTAAAATGCTTGCACCCACACCATAATCGCGCTCATCGGGTAGGTATCCAAGTTCAATATTAGCTTCCACGGTATCAAACCCTTCCTCCTGCAGCTTGTAAGCGTGTATCTTGTTAAAAAGTCCAATGCCCCTACCCTCTTGGTTTAGATATACGAGCACACCCTTACCTGCCTTTTCAATCATCTCCATGGCCATCTGTAGCTGAGCACCACAATCGCAGCGATGTGAATGAAATATATCGCCGGTAACGCATGAAGAGTGCATCCTAACCAATATGGGCTCATCGGGTTTCCAAGTTCCCTTAACAAGAGCGATATGCTCTATGTTCTGATACTTTTGCCTAAAGGCCACGGCCTCGAAATTTCCGTGTGCTGTGGGTAGCTTAACCCTTTTGCCCATCTCAACCAAACTTTCAAGCTTGAGCCTATAGGCAATTAGATCTTGAATAGAAATAATTTTCAGGTCGAACCTATGGGCAATCTCTAGTAGTTGAGGTAAACGGGCCATAGTGCCATCATCGTTCATGATCTCTACCAGCACACCACCTGCGCTTAAGCCAGCCAAGCGGGTTAAATCTACCACTGCTTCGGTATGACCTGCACGACGTAACACTCCCCTCTCGCGAGCTTTTAGCGGAAAGATGTGGCCAGGCCTGCCTAAATCCTCAGGCTTTGTGTTGGGGTCAACCAATGCCTTTAAGGTTTTTGCCCTATCGGATGCAGAAATACCCGTAGTACAGCCATGACCAATTAAATCAACCGATACTGTGAATGGGGTTTGATGTAATGCCGTATTGGTACCTACCATCAAATCGAGGTCAAGCTCTTTGCATCGCTCCTCCGACAACGGTGCACAAATCAAGCCGCGGCCGTGTTTAGCCATAAAATTGACTATCTCGGGCGTTATGAGCTCTGCTGCAGCGACAAAATCGCCTTCATTCTCCCTGTCCTCATCATCAACAACAATGATAATTTTACCTGCTTTGATATCGGCAATGGCCTCATCAATGGTATTAAGCTTACTGATTTCGTTGGGTTGGTTGCCAAACATTGCTTTTTACTCCTTTAAAATATTTAATAAGCCCTACCAAAAGGGCCAAGTTCATACTAAAAAAATGGGTTACAAAACGTAATGGTGATATATGAATCTTGATAGATTTACAAATAAAATCAACTAGAGGAATGGCTAGCATAACAATAAATGCAACAAGTACCCAGTGAAAAAAAACACTTTGGAACGAAAGGGCAATGGTGCTAACCAATGCTAGTAGCAGTAGAATGGGGCCAAGCCAACGAAGTACCTTGTGCGATAGGAACGAAAACGCTACAGGTTTTGTGGGTGGCCAGAGCATACCTGCAAACTGCCCAAGGTTTTGGAAGTTCCCCATGCCAATCCGCACCTTTCGCCGAAACTCCTCCTGAAGGACATTGGAAACATCTTCGATTGCCAACGCATGTAGATTGTTTATACACTTTTTGCCCTGCTCAATCACCTTCATGTTGATATAAAAATCGTCAACCAAAAAGTTGGCGGGTGGTGAGCAAAAAAGCTCTTTACGAATGGCATAGCATCCTCCAAAGGGTCCAATCATTGTCCCCCAAAGCAAGCCCTCGCGATGCTTTATCATCACTTCATGGGTAATGTAAGTGCTCTCCTGTATAGATATCCCTGTTTTGGAAAGCCCTTTATGTACCATTCGCGAATCAACAAGGCCAATTCTCTCGTCCTTGAAATACTTTACCAGCTCGAAGATCGTGGAAGGGGTAAACATCACATTGGCATCGGTTGAAATGATGATAGATCCGCTAGCTTTGGCCAAAAGGTGGTTAATAATAGCAATCTTTCCTTGTCTTTGAGCAAAACCAACAAATGTTACCTGCGGGTATTCTTGGGCTATTTTCTTAAGGATGTCATCAGTGCTATCGGTGGAGCAATCGGAACCAACGATAATCTCAACTCTACTAAGGGGGTAATCGGTGGCGAGCACACTCATCAGTTTTGACTCTATCACCGCCTCCTCATTGTATGCGGCCATTACAACAGATACGCTGGGCAGCTCATCTTTATGGCCATAGTGCTGATAACTGAGCCTTTTATTAAATGCAAATAGCCACAAAAGGATAGGGTACAAAATGTACGAGTGAAATAGTAGGAATACGGAAATAAAGAAAAGAATTGACACCTCGCCCTAATTATTTTCCGCAAAATTACTAAAAAGAATTGCTATTACAGCCATAGATTCCTTTATTGTTTGGGGCAGATGCTCTAAAACCTATTTTTGAAGATTATGGGCGTAAAATTTAAGTAGGTGCGCCGTTAGGGTTTGGTTATCGAAATTTGTATGTGCATAGGCTTTAGCATTGGTTCCCATTTCAACAATGCTTTGCTTGCTGTGCAACAGGGTCTCAATAGCATTCACAAAGTCATCGGGAGAGTCAGCAATATGCAGCTGTTTTCCATGCTGGGCATCAATACCCTCTGCTCCTATGGTGGTGCTGACGATTGCTTTACCCAGTGCCATCCCCTCCACAATTTTTACACGCATTCCGCTGCCAGTAAGAATAGGCACCACCATAATGCCTTTGGATTGCATGAACTGAATTGCGCTGGACACCTCGCCACAGTAGGTCACATTGGGATGGTGGAGCATTTGCTTTACCAACCACCTGGGTGCATTACGTCCCGCAACGTAAAATCGAGCGCTGGGAAACTTTGCCAGTACTAATGGCCAGCAATGCTTTAGGAACCAGATGACACCCTCTTGATTTGGTAACCAATCGAGTCCCCCCAGGTGAAAGATTGAGGGGTGTTCAAAATCGGAGCTCACCTCATCATCCGCTGCAAGGCTTAAATTGTACCCCACCTGGCTAACAAACACCTTTCCATGATAGCCCATCTGCTGAAGCATTTGTGCATCACGAGCGGTTATGGGGATCAGCCAATCGATTTGCCTTAGCGCTTCCTTCTCCATTACCCTAATGCGATTTGCTAGGCTGGAGAAATACCAACGTTTAATCGGATTCGATTGGTTTTCCGAAGCCCTTTGCCATATCTCCCACTCCACGTTGTGAGCACGTAATGCTATTGGGCCACCAAAGCGCTCACGAATCAACCCGATGTATGGCGTTAGGTAAAGCCCCTCGAGCTGCACCATATCGTAATGCTTTTGTGTAAGGAAATGCTCAAGGGCAATACGATACTCCCTCGACACAAAACGCTCGGCATTGTATGGTTTATCCGAAAACAAAAGGTTAGCTAAAGCCTTTACTGGTGATATACGAGTATTTACATCCACAGCCTTAATCTCTATGGATTTTTGCATTCCAACATCTGCCTCCCAACCCAAAAAGCCAGAATGCTTAGGTGTACGCATAGCCAACAGGGTAACTTGAGCGCCAGCCATAGCCAACCCAACAATCATATTGTAGGTAGCAAGAGCACCGCCATCCCTAGGAGGGTATGGAATTTTATTGGCAAGAACAAGGATATTCATGTACTATTTCTTGAAAAACTGCTGGGCTTTTCTATGGAATGACAGAAACTTTTTGAACGTATTGATGTAAAAATCGGCATTCATAATTACCGAATCGGTAGTTGCTTTATATGACAGGAAGATGCCCAATGGGAGAAGAATAAAGGATGAAACCCACATCCCCAGGTGAGGGTCCCAAATGAGCTCGCGAGCAAACTTTTCGCCCGTTAAAGAGATAACATAGTATACTACGAAGAACAGCACCGACACCACCACGGGCATGCCCAATCCACCCTTGCGAATAATTGCCCCCAGAGGTGCGCCAATGAAAAAGAAAACAAAACAAGAGAATGCCAGTGCAAATTTACGATGCCACTCAATGGTATGCCTAACCATATGTTTAGTCCGGCTGTTTAGATCGGAAGCAGTAGTACTCACCGAGCTTTTGGCCGATCGAGCGGAAGAAATTGCACGGCCAAGGGTAGTTTCTTGCACATTTGGAGGTAGCCTGTCAAAAAGCGAATCCTTGCTCAACGTATATGTTACAAGAGCGGTACTATCGCGGGTTAGGTGAAAAGGGTTCTGAAAAAGCGAATGCTTTAAAAGGTTGTTAATGGCAGTCTCTTTTCGCTTCTCAATCTCAACGCTAAGTGAATCGCGAGCTTTTGCTAGCTGGGAAAGGTTAAGGGCATGAAAGCTGCTTTTGAAAAGGTCATCGCCACTTCGTTCGAGCCCAAATCCTTGAAGCTCGAGTAGAACCACCTGCTCATCGAACGAATTCCTACGTGCAGGGAATTTTCGACTATCGGTACGGCGAACCGCTCTGCTTTCGAGCATCTCCTCGTAGGTATAACCATTGTACAGGGTTATCACCATATACTGCTCATCGTTGGTGATATGCATATAGCCCGAATCGGCCACGGTAACCATTAGGTTTCCATCCTTTGAGCGATGATCGTAAATTAGCACATTGTGCATTAAGCTGGTCTTCGGATCCCTGTCGCTAATCTTGATGCTGTAACCCTCAATGTCATCATTAAAAACACCTACCTTAATCTGCAGCTCGGGTCGTTGCTGCCTAACATCCCAAAGCAGCGTGCTCATTTTGAGGTTAGTGTAAGGCAATACATTGTTAGAGAAGAAAAATGCTCCCACCGAGATTAGCACCGTTACGACAATAAGTGGGCGTAAAATGCGCGGCAAGGAGATGCCAGCCGACTTCATGGCAAGAAGCTCATTGTTTTCGCCCAGGTTCCCGAGGGTCATAAGCGATGCCAGCAGGGTTGATAATGGCAAAGCCATGGGAACAAGGCTTGCCGAGGCATACAACATTAGCTCGGCTATAACATGGACATCGAGGCCCTTGCCTACCAGATCGTCGATATACTTCCATAAAAACTGCATTAGCAGTATGAACATGACGATGAAGAAGGTCATGACCATAGGGCCTAGGTAGGATCGGAGGATGAACCAATGCAGCTTTTTCACTTTAGCAATGATTAAATTGTTCGCAAAAATAGGAAAATTGAATGTAAACCAAGATTTGATGAGCTAAATAATAAAAAAACAAACGCAATGTATCGGCAAATCGATACATTGCGTATGTATAGCCTTAGACAGTGCAGCTGGGCTATATACCGAGAATACGTTTGAGCTCAGCAATTTGGCAATTCCAAAGTGAGATGGCATCCTCCAAATCGTTATCAACCAGCTGTTCTGTGACGTACAAAGCAACACCTCCGGTAATCTCATCGGGGCTTATTCGAAATTCGAAGTAGGCCTCCTCATCCAGTGGGGTGCCATCGTCAATCCAACGGAACCTAATGCTCTTATTCTCCTTTTTATGCACCATCTGCGCTTGGCTCTCGGAGTTGTCCCAAATAAAGGTGAAAATATCTCCATTAAGATTAACATCATCGGCAAACCACTCCGATAAACCAGAGGGTGTGCTTAACCTATTGAAAAGAATATTTTGCGAGGTGTTAAGGGTAAACTCAAGCTCAATTTTGTTATTCACATCTACATTTTCCATATCTCTGCAATTACGAAAAGCTCCCAGCAACAAGTGGAAACAATCAATTATTTCAATTCATCCTTTCTGCAATATAGGCTATTTTTTGCTAAAATTTATATCGTAGTTCTATTTTTTATTAACATCTCAAAAGGTTGTGTGTTAATAACAACCAAGAAAGAACAAAGTATGCCAGAAAATACAATGGTTTATTTTTTCACCTAAACGTTTGGGGGATAAAAAATATTTCATACTTTTGCCCCGCAAATTTGATGGCGAGGTAGCTTAGCTGCCTGCCTGCCGGTAGGCAGGGTTAGAGCGTCCCGATTTTCAATCGGGAAGGTCGGCAGTTCATCTGTAAGATTCTTTAAATAATGGCGAGGTAGCTCAGCTGGTTAGAGCGCATGATTCATAATCATGAGGTCGGCGGTTCAAGCCCGCCTCTCGCTACACTAGCAATCAACCACTTACAGCGCTTCGCGAGGTAAGTGGTTTTTTGTTGTACCAACAACTTGACACACAACACACGTTAATATTCAGAGAATGTGCTACTTCACATACATTCTGGAAAGCGAGCTCAATGGTCGCTACTACGTGGGCAGCTGCGAGGATGTGGCGGCTAGACTTAAGCGCCATAACGAGGGCGCAACCCCCTCAACCAAACCCTATAGGCCCTGGCGGGTGGTGTGGACGCAGCAGCTTGACTCCAGGGCCGAAGCCCTTAAGCGTGAGCGCGAGATCAAGCGAATGAAAAGCAGGCTGTACATTGAACGCCTTATAGCAGGGGGAGAATTACCCCAGTAGCGACCCATGGGGTTAGAGCGTCCCGATCCTCAATCGGGAAGGTCGGCGGTTCAAGCCCGCCTCTCGCTACACTAGCAATCAACCACTTACAGCGCTTCGCGAGGTAAGTGGTTTTTTGTTGTACCAACAACTTGACACACAACACACGTTAATATTCAGAGAATGT
>JAVERU010000134.1:0-8283 GCA_034006965.1 Tenuifilaceae bacterium | reverse complement strand
GCAGGCAGGTCTACGAAGCGCTTAAAATCATTTGTATTAATCTCTTCAATCGCTATATGCCCTCTACGAGGGCTATAGTATTAATATTCTGTATAAACCAATCAAAAGAATTGTTTTTATTTATTTGTTTTGTGTCCTTAGCTTGACGGCTATGGCCAGCGGGCAGGTCTGTGTTTACTTTTTTACTCATAAACTTCCCTTAGTACTAGGCAACTCACTCCCCTCAATGTGCACCGCTTGCCTCAACGCCCTTGCAAATGCCTTAAATATTGCTTCGGCCTTGTGGTGCTCGTTCTGACCTTTGGCTTTAATGTGTAGGTTAGCAGCAAGTCCGTACGATAACGATTGGAAGAAGTGCGGTAGCAGCTCCGTGGCCATGTCGCCAATCTTCTCGCGCCTAAACTTGGCTTTCCACTTAAAGAATGGCCTGCCACCTAAATCGAGAAGCACCTTTGCCTGACAATCGTCCATTGGTAGGGCAAAGCCGTAACGCCCAATGCCCGCCTTGCTGCCCAACGCCTGCCTAATGGCCTCGCCAAGGGCAAGGGCAATATCCTCAACCGTATGGTGCTCGTCAACGTGTAGATCGCCAATACATTTTGCTGATATCCCAATGCCCGCGTGTCGGTCAATTTGTTCTAGCATATGGTCGAGAAAGCCCACGCCTGTATCGAGCTTGCCGTCCAGCTTCCCATCCAAATCAACGGTAATGGTAATATCCGTTTCGTTGGTTTTGCGGTTTACGGTGGCAACCCGCTGTGGTTTAACTATTCTGTAGATATTATCCCAACTTGTGGTCGTAAAATCGGCCTCAGGGTTTGGTTCACTGGCTATTAAGATTGATTTTGCACCTAGATTTTTAGCCAGTTGCACATCGGTAAGCCTATCGCCAATTACAAACGATTCGGCAAGGTTATAGTCGCCATTAAGATATTTGCCAAACATTCCCGTTCGGGGTTTACGATTGGGCGAGTTTTGCTCTTCAAACGACCGGTCGATAAGAATATCATCAAAAACAATCCCTTCGCCCTTAAGGGTTTGCAGCATTAGGTTATGTGGTCCCCAGAACATTTCCTCCGGAAACGAGTTGGTTCCTAGTCCATCCTGATTGGTTGCCATAATCAGCTGGTAGTCGGTTTCGCGAGCAATTTTACCTAGCCAGCTGATAGCTCCGGGCATAAACTCCAACTTCTCAAAAGAGTCAATTTGGTAATCGTCCGGTTCTTTTATCAGCGTTCCATCGCGGTCAATGATAAGTAGTTTAGTCATATTGTTTTGTTTTTAATAACACAGAGATACAGGGGCACAGAGTCTTTTTAATCGATAGATGTTGATTGCGCCGATATGCGACTTTTCTTAACTTCGATATTCGACATTCATTATTCAACATTCATCATTCGATATATAGTATTCCCTGCCCGACTTAACATCTTGGAGGCGGGATTCTTTAATTGATTCATGAAACACGGACCGCGCAGATTTACACCGATTTGTTTCAAGTATTATCTGCGTTCATCTGCTTAATCCGTGTCATCTACGTTCTAATCTTTTATGCAATTCAATAGTTTTTCCACTTCCTCCTTAGTCCCAACCGTAATCCGTAAACATCCTTCGCATCCCGGTTGTGTGCTTCTGTCGCGAACCACAATGCCATTGCTGGCCAGCTTGCTGTATGCTTGCCTTGCATTATCGAACTTTACAAGCAGAAAGTTAGCATCCGATGGGTAAACCCTTTGTACCATTGGCAAGCTATTTAGCTCGCTGGTAAGCCAGTTTTTGTTATTAACCAGTTCTTTAGTTCGTGTAATCATTTCATCGCCTTGCTGTAAGGCTTTTAGGGCAATGTCGATAGATGGTTTGCCAACGTTGTAAGGGAACTTTACCCTATTCATTACACCAATTATTTCGGGCGATGCAAATGCCAATCCAACCCGTGCAGCTGCCAATCCCCACGCTTTCGATAGCGTTTGCAGTACAACCAGATTTGGATACTGATTTATCCAGCTAATTATAGATTTCTCCGCACAGAAATCAATGTAAGCCTCATCAACCACCACAATTCCTGTCGATATCTCGATAATTTGCCTAATTGTTTCATCATTTTGGGTATTTGCTGTTGGATTATTTGGATTACAAATAAACGTTAGCTTAGGTCTTTGTGTATTTTTATCTTCAAAATCTTTTAGGTTGATAATAAAATCTTTATCGAGCATCGACTCGATTACCTCAACATCGTTAACCGCTGCACAAACGCCATACATCCCGTATGTTGGGGGAAAAACCAGTATCGTGTCCGTTGCCGGTTGGCAAAAGCATCGCATTAGCAAATCTACGGCCTCATCGCTGCCATTGCCGATAAACACTTGCGATACCTTTACCCCTTTTACGCTGGCAATCTCATTTTTTAAACCCTGTAGCTGCGATGCGGGGTAGCGATTTATACCCTCGGGCAAATTGGGTAGGGCAGTTGGGCACTCGTTGGCATCGAGCCAAATGGAGGCGTTACCCTCAAATTCGTCCCTAGCCGATGAGTAGGGTTTAAGATTACGAATATTGTCTCTTAATAATTTTGATATCATTTTGATTGATTGATTGACCTGCCTGATTGACGTCGGCAGGCGGGTTGATTGATCCGCCAGTGGCCTGTCTACCGACAGGTAGAGCGGACAGGTTGATTGATTGAATGATTGATTTTTTGATTACGGTTGCTGAGCCTGTCGAAGCAACCGGTTACTTCGACAGGCTCAGTAACCGATTAACTTCATCCTCACATCCACCGCCCTAGCGTGCGCCTCAAGCCCCTCGGCTCTGGCTAGCGATGTGGTTGCCTTGGTAATTGATGATAGCCCTTCGCCAGTGAGCTGCTGAAAGGTTATGGTCTTTGTAAAGCTAAGCAAATTCACTCCGCTCCAGCTTCGGGCAAAGCCCGATGTGGGAAGCGTATGGTTGGTTCCGCTGGTGTAATCGCCCACCGACTCGGGTGTAAAGTGCCCCAGAAAAACCGAGCCTGCATTTTTCACTTTATCTGCAGGGTCATTTGGCTTATCAACGGCCAGAATAAGGTGCTCGGGCGCATACTCATTGCTAATGGCTATAGCATCATCCAAATTTCCAACAAGAATAGCGGTGCTATTCTCAAGGCATTGCAGTGCAATTTGCTTGCGGGGTAAGGTTTTTACCTGTTCATCGACCTCTTTTAGGCAGACATTTAAAATGCTTTCGTTGGTGGTTATTAGCACAACCTGACTATCGGTTCCGTGCTCGGCTTGCGATAGCAAATCGGCTGCAACAAAGGCAGGGTTTGCAGTTTGGTCGGCTATAACTAGCACTTCCGATGGGCCGGCAGGCATATCAATGGGTACACCCATTGCGCTAACCTGCACCTTTGCCTCGGTAACGTATCGATTACCCGGCCCAAAAATCTTATCAACTTTAGGGATGCTATTTGTGCCAAAAGCCATTGCGGCAATGGCCTGCGCCCCGCCTACGGTGAAAACCCGCGCGTTGAAAAGGCTAAGGGTGTACAGCAGCTCGGGTGTTGGGTTAGGTGGTGTACAGATTACCAATTCGTTACAACCAGCAACTTTTGCCGGAACGGCAAGCATAAGCACAGTGCTTAGTAGCGGTGCTGTTCCACCGGGGATGTAAAGTCCAACCCGCTCAAGCGGTTTGTATTGCAACTCGCAGCTAACACCCGGCATTGTGCTAACGATTACATTTTGTGGTTTTTGCGCAGCGTGAAATTTCTCAATATTGGCAATGGCTTGGGCAATTGAGGTAACAATATCTTGCGATACTGAATTCTTGGCCTGCTCCAGCTCATCTTTAGAAATTTCCAGAAGCTGGCTGTCGTATTTATCAATCTCCCTGTTTAGGCGAATAAGCGCAGCATCACCATCTTGTTTAACATCGGCAATAATTTGGCTAACCCGCTGCTTAGTAACGGGGTCGTTCTGCAATGGGCGCATTAGCGCTTGGGCGACTTCTTGTTTTGTTGGGTATTTTAGTTTTTTCATTGTTTTGAGATTTATTAAACACAGAGTCGCAGAGGCACAGAGAGGAATTTTATATTAATCAAAGATGAATGTTGACCCACAGAATTACTGACAATTAAACGAAAATATGCTCTGTGCCTCAGTGCCTCTGTGTTCTATTTTTTTGCAAACTTCTTCTATTTTCCCCACTGCTTTTCGCCACGTTTGAACGCTTCCTCCTGCTCATCGGCATTTGCTTTTGATGAGTGGCGGACCTTTAATGTGCTTGACACATCGGTTAGGCTTAGGTTGCGAGCCGCTAACAACACCTGTAGGTGATATAACAGGTCGGCAGCTTCACTTAAGAACCTTTCGTCATCGGGATTTTCGGTTTCTAGAACCAGCTCAACAGCCTCCTCGCCGACCTTTTTGGCAATGCGTTTTACGCCTGCATTTAGTAGCTTTGCAGTGTAGCTCTCGTTGGGTAGCTGGTCTTTACGCGATTCAATAATTCCCTCAAGCGTATTCAGAAAGCTGAGGTTTTGCTGGTTAACCTCATTAAAGCAAGTGTCGTTACCAGTATGGCACACAGGGCCATCGGGTAGGGCTTTTACCAGCAGCGTATCGCCATCGCAATCGTGAATGATATCTTTAACCCTAAGGTAGTTGCTTGATGTTTCTCCTTTGGTCCAAATTTGGCGGCGGGTGCGACTGTAAAATGTTACCATTCCGGTTTGGCGGGTTTTCTCAAGGGCTTCGCGGTTCATAAAACCAACCATCAGCACCTTGTCGGTTGCGGCATCCTGCACCACGGCAGGGATTAGGCCATTTAGCTTGTCAAAATTCAAGTTCGTCATTTCAATTATGTTTAATGTTTAGAGTTTAATGTTTAGAGTTTAATGTTTAGAGTTTAATGTTTAGAGTTTAATGTTTAGAGTTTAAGGTTTAGGGTTTAGGGTTTAGGGTTTAATGTTTAAAGTTTGCTTGTAACCGATTACCGATTACCGGTCACCGACTCAAACCACCATTTTCTCAATGGGTACTATTAGTATTCCTTCGGCACCAGCATCTTTTAGGTTATCAATCACTTCCCAAAAGTCATCCTCGCTTATTACCGAGTGTAACGAGCACCATCCCTTTTCTGCCAGCGGCAGAATGGTTGGGCTTTTCATCCCCGGAATTAGGTTGATAATCTTATCGAGCTTGCTTTCGGGTGCATTTAGCAGGATGTACTTGTTGTGCTTGGCCTTTTGCACAGCCTCAATGCGGAATAGCAGCTTGCTAAGCAAGTTTTTCTTTCCTTTCGAGAGGTTAGGATTGCCTATAAGCACGGCCTCGCTGCGCATAATCACATCAACCTCGTTTAGTCCATTACTTAACAGGGTTCCCCCGCTGCTCACAATCTCAAAAATTACATCAGCCAGACCAATGCTGGGGGCTATCTCAACCGATCCGCTAATGCTGTGTATTTCGGCTTGAATGTTGTTTTGTGCCAAAAAATCTTCAAGAATTACAGGGTAGGATGTGGCAATTCGCTTGCCCTGCAGAAAGTTACGTCCGGTGTACTTCACCGTTTTGGGTACGGCCACAGATAAGCGACATTTGGAAAAGCCAAGGTTGCGAACAACCTCAACATCCTTTTTTTTCTCCAGCACCTCGTTCATGCCCAGTATGCCAATATCGGCTACACCATCGGCCACGTACTGGGGAATATCGTCGTCGCGTAGCAGTAGAATCTCTAGCGGAAACCCCTCGGCTACGGCCTTTAAATGATTCCCCCCATTGCTCACTTTTATACCGCATAGCTTTAGCAGCTCAATGGAACCATCGCTTAGTCGTCCTTTCTTTTGTAGCGCTAGCGTTAATTTCTCGTTGCTCATTTTTTAGTTGGATTTGGTTTAAACAAAAAAAGTCCGGGGAACTACCTCAATGGTAGTTCCCCGGACTTTGGATTTAATAGTATTTTTCTAACCTATCAACTTATACCAATAGCGGACCACCATTCGCTGTGTAGTGAATGATGATGATGCATGGTATAAATAGATAGAATCATTTTTCGGCATATTTTGATTTTGCAAAGCAAGGTTTAATTTTTGGAATATGCAATAGTTATATGCATTTTTTGTTGCAAATAAATTGTATGTACTTGTATATTAGGCGTATGTATTAGTTGTGGCTAAGTGTATCCGAAAATTTTCTTCTCCTTAATAGTTTTCGATACGTACTTTGGCACCATACTTTCCCAGCGATTATCGTTGCTGTGCATAAGTTTTAGCACCTCGTTTGGAGTTATGTGTAGCCACTTGGTTTTGGCTTGGCGTAGGTTCCTTATTTTCCTATTATCAACCAGATAATCGAATATATGCTTCACGTCGGGCTCCAGCTCCACATCATCAACCAGTAATATTTTTCCCGTTTCTCTATCGAGGGCAGGGTAGATGTAGAATCGGGTATTGTCGGGAAACATACGGCCCATAGCTTCGAGAATTCCACCCCTTAGACAGGTGTAGTACTTTTTCTCCATAACCCGTCTAAATGTTGGCACACCAAGAATTATACGAAGGTTAAGGATTTTAAATCGATTAAAGTAGTCCACAACCTTGTAGAACTCCTGAAAGTTCGATACCAATACGTTTTGTCCCATACCGTTTAGCAGGTCAACCCGGTTAAGGAAATCGCGCTCGTCAATCTCGCCTTCCTCAAGTAGGTTGTTTAGCGTTATTTCGCAGATTTGTAGTGTGTTATGTGGTGTGAAGTTTTTATCCTCCTTAAACAGGGCGTACGATGTTTTTAGGATATCGAAACCCACGTAGGTTATGGGGCGAAATCGTCCCCTGAGTACCAGCGCGTTCTTTTTGTACAAAAAATCGGCGGGTTGATGCACCTCGCCGTAGCGGTCGAACATCACAGCGGGGGTCATCTCATTTTTAACCAGCTGCACGCACAGCAGCCGGTTATCAACGTAGCAAAGGTCAGGGCCAGTCATTCGGGCCATGGTAATCTCAACGCGGTCGGTGTCCAGATTGTCCAGCAGTGATTGCAGAAAAACATTGGGCCTGTCGTGGTAGTGGAAACAGGCAAATATCAAATTAACGCCCAGCGTGCCCAGCGTGTACTGCTGCAACAGACCGTCGTTTTCTAAAAGACGAACGTGGATAACCACCTCGTTGGGATCGCCCAGCTTGGAGTGTTCAAACTTAACACCCATCCATCCATGGCCCTGATTGCTCTTTTGGTAGTTAAGCGTTTCCACCGTATCGGCAAACGAGAAGAATTTAAGATCGAGACTACGCTTTTCGCCCAGCACCTGCAACAAATCGTTGTACTCTGCCTGTAGCATCTTTTCAAGCCTACTAAGGCTAACGTAACGACCGCTTTCGCCCTCGTTGTACAGGTGGTCGCTAAAGGTTTTATCGTAGGCCGAAATGGTTTTGGCAATGGTTCCTGATGCGCCACCAGCCTGAAAGAATGAACGGGCAACCTCCTGTCCGCCACCAATCTCGGCAATAGTTCCGTACTTGGTGCTATCCAAATTGAGCATTAGCGCCTTGCGCTTGGTACTAAAAACTTCGCGTTCCATAATTCGCGTATTTGTCAATAAAAATAGGCAAAATATTTACAATATTACCAAGAGAACAAACAAATGGGGGAAGGGTTTAGAGTTTAAAGTTCATAGAGTTTGGAGTGATCTGTTGATTGAATGATTGATCCGCCTTAACCTCTCGTTAGGCAGGCAAGCGACAGCGGACAGGTTGAATGAATGATTTGACCCTGCCTTTGACGGCAGGATGGGTAGGCTAACCGATAACTTTTGCCTGATTGCCTGCAAAATACCATGGTTGGGGGGGACTATAAGACAGGCGGGACAACCTACAACCTACAACAGCCAACCAACAACTTATAACTTTTCCGACCCTTCGGCAGGTGGTCAGTGAGTACTTCGGCAAGCTCAGCATATCACCTGTCGAACTGCTAGGCATGTCAATTGTCGAACTCCTCAGAGCATGCTTTCCCAACTTTCGACTCTAAAAAAAACGAAGCAAGCACCCAAAAAGCACCCGCTTCGTTTTTGTATAAATATCAAAAATAGGTTCCTACTCCAGCTCCCGCTCCACATCCTTATCGCCACGACCCGAGAGGTTCACAACGGCCAAATCGCCCTTACCTTTTAGCATTTTTGCCGCTAGCGCAACGGCGTGGCTCGACTCCACGGCTGGGATAATGCCCTCAAGGTGCGATAGCAGCTTGTAGCCCTCAATGGCCTCATCATCGGTTACAGCGAAGTAGTTTGCTCTTCCTTTATCCATAA
>JAVERU010000133.1:0-8473 GCA_034006965.1 Tenuifilaceae bacterium | reverse complement strand
TTAATTGCTGCAGTGAGTAGGCTCTCGGGAACTGGAGGTGGACCAACATACTTGTTGCCCTGGTTAATTATTGTTGACATTTCGTCATGTGACATCCTGGAGATGCGACTTATCCTATACCCAACGCTCAAAAGCATCTTAATGTTAAGAGCCAACCTCAGGTCATCTTCGGAATACCTTCGGATATTTGTATCGGTACGGACTGGTGAGAACATCTCGTACCGTTTCTCCCAAACCCTTATGGTATGAGGCTTTATGCCTGTAAGAACAGAGAGCTGCTTTATGCTATACATAATTACTGTGCGTTGTCATCAATGCTTAAACAACTGATTGGTAATTTAGTTCATTACCGCTATGGCGCAAAGACAATTAGGTTAAAGCTTTCGAATTAGCATGATTCCATCGCGCAGTGGCAAAAGAACCTGCTCCAGGTTATGGGCATTGGCAACCTTGTCGTTAAAATCCATAACACCTTTGGTATATGCATCATCGGGCTCGTTAAGTAAAACCTTTCCTCCCCACAATACATTATCGGCCAAAATGTACCCGTTGGTTTTAACCTTAGGCAAAACCATTTCAAGGTATTGGGGATATTGGCGTTTATCGCCATCAATTAGCACTAGGTCAAACTCCTCGTCGAGCTTGGGAATGATATCCAATGCGCTGCCAACATGCAGAGTTATCTTACTATCAACTCCTGCCCTACGAAAAAAATCCAGAGCTGTTTCGCAAACCTCATCGTTAACCTCAATGGTGTGTAGCTGCCCTCCTTCGGCTAGCCCTTTGGCCAAGCATAAAGCCGAGTAGCCCGTATATGTTCCAATCTCGAGTATTCTGAGGGGCTTAAGCATCCTACTTAGCATCTCAAGCAGTTTTCCTTGGATTGGACCGCTCAGCATACGTGGCTGCAAGCTAGTTAAGTGGGTATGCCTATTCAGCTCATACAGCACTTTATCCTCGCGAGTAGTATGCTTTAATAGGTAGTCCTCCATATCGTTGGAATGATACAAGCCAGTTTCCATTACTTATAAATTAAGGTTGTTAAGCTCTCGGGCGAAAGAATTTCGTTGGCAACTCTGAGCAAATCATCAGTTGTAATAGCCTCTATTCGAGCATTGATGTCACTATAACTTTCAACCGAGTTGTAAAACATGTAGCTCCTTGCCACGCTTAGCATGAGCGACTCGTTATTCTCCGATGCAATGGCCATTTGCCCAATTAGCTGCCGTTTGGCTTTAGCCAGCTGCTGTACCCCAAACTTCTTTTCGCGCAGCACGCGCAGCACATCGTGCAGTATTTCCATCGATTTATCAAAATTAGATTTATCGCTACCGAAGTAGATGCTGAAAACCCCTGTATCGGAGTATGGTGTATACGTCGATTCAACGTTGTAGGCATACCCTGTTCGCTCGCGCAGGGCAAGGTTTAAGCGTGAGTTCTGGCCGGGCCCGCCCAGCACATTATTCAGCAGGTACATGGCCACCCTATTGGGGTGGTGCAAATCGTAGGCTCTGCAACCAACAATGGAGTGCTGCTGAAAAGTTCGTTTGCGAACTTCTTTTATCAAGGGCATTGTAGGTTCAAACCCAACTCGTGCAATCTTTCGGTGATTAGAAGTTACGGAGCCAAAGTATCGTTCAGCCAGCTTCACAACCCTTTTAAACGGGACATTGCCAATGGAACAAAACACCATCTGATCGGTATTATAGCATCGTTCCATAAAGTGGTAGATGTCGTTACGAGTAAAACGTTTTATGTGTTTCTTGGCCCCCAAAATATTTCGACCAAACGGATGGTTTGGGTAAAGTAGCTCCTCAAAATCATCGAAGATCAGCTCCGAAGGGGAGTCCTTGTAGGAATTTATCTCATCGAGCACAACATCCTTCTCCTTTGCCAGCTCCCTTTCGGGAAAAGTTGATCGAAACAGAATGTCGTAAGTAAGTTCAACAGCCCTATGGTAATCCTCCTTTAAAAAGGTTGAGTGAATAACCGTCTCTTCCTTGGTTGTGTATGCATTCAGCTCACCCCCCACATCCTCGAGCCTACTATTGATATGGTATGCTTTACGCCGTTTAGTCCCCTTAAACAGCACGTGCTCGATAAAATGTGCTAGCCCATGCTCATGCTCCATCTCGTCCCTTGTACCCGCGTTAACCATCATGCAGCAGTACGCCACAGGCGAATCTGTTCGTCCGTGAATTATCCTAATACCGTTCTGAAGCGTATAATTTTCGAATGTCATTCGGCAAAAAAATTTAATCTGCAAACGTAGTGAATTACAACGATATGCCAAAGCAATATCTTAACCCTATGCAACACTCTCCATTGCTTACATACTTTGCGAAGTTGTCGACTGCTTAGAATCAATCAAAATAACCTTTCGTAGTAAGGCTAATAAAACTGATAATCAACCGGGATACCAAAAACAAGGAATAATTTTACACATAATATTTGCTGATAAAATAAATTTGCATACTTTTGCAACCGCAAAACGCTGGTGCCATAGCTCAGTTGGTAGAGCAACGGACTGAAAATCCGTGTGTCCCCGGTTCGATTCCTGGTGGCACCACCCAAAACCTCAACCTAACCGGTTGGGGTTTTTTTGTCTTAAACCTACAGGCATTGAGATGCTTAGGCTATTAACAGGTAAACTATAGAAAAACCGAGCATCCGCTCGCAAAAACACGAATTATGCTTACCAACCTAAATAAACAGCACTTCAGAAAAAAGGAGATAACATGGCTAGCCGTATTCGCCATAATAATGATTCCACTTGGAACGTACCTATTTGGCACCAAGGAATCTCCATTCTACTACACGCTAAGCATGATAGGTAACCGTTTGGGGTACAGACTAAACTTCATAATATGGGGTATAGTAACCGGATTGCTACTTACCTTTTTTATCATCAGACTGTTTGTTTTAAAATCATTTCACAACCAAAGGGCACGAAGGCTTTTGGTTTGGTCGCTTGTATTCCTGCTCCTCACGGTGCTAATACCCACCCTCGAACATTTGCCGGTACTAAAAGTATTCCATGTACTAGTTGCCATAGGGTTTGCTGTATCGCTTACCCTGTCACTCTATCTATTTATAAAACATCTCTCCTATAACGATCAAAAGGCATATAGCTCATCGATGGTAATGTTTTACATTGTGGTGGGGGGATCACTTTTAATGCTCTTCGTATTTGGAATGAATGGTATTTTTGAGCTGTTCTTCTTCATCTCTCTTTCAATATTTCTTGGAATTTTAAACAGAAAACTTTTCAAAAAAAGAGATTAATGCAACCCATCAACGGCATAATTATTGACCCAAATGTTGTCGCATTATTTGAAAAACTTTGAAAATTGATTTTTTTAGTTTTAATTTGATGAAGCATCCTCAAATAGCCCTAATTTGCCCAAAAGAAATTTTAACAATATGAAAACAGTAAAACTTATAGCCGCTTCACTTTCCTTTATAATCCTCACATCGTGCGGAGCACAACGGGTATCGGTTGGCAACTACGATGCCACTGACTGTAAACCCAAACGACACACCGAGGGAAAAGATATTGCCCTTTTCTGGGAAATGGTACCTCTTAGAACCACGGAGAAAATGGTTAACCTAACGGATTATGAAAAGGTAGTTAAAAGAGACTTTTTTGACACCGTTATTTTTTATGGTACTGCGGGCATTTTTTCGTTCAAGACGGTGAAAATCTATGTGAAAGACTGCACCGAGGAGCAGTAAATTACCCCTACAGCATTCACACCCCTCCACAAAAGCATTGCTGAAAACAATCAGCTTAAGCATAACTATCTTATATAGGGTCATTACTTGTATGTGCACCATACAAGCAAAGTAGAATATGCTCAATATTTATTAGCATATTGCTTAACTATGTGTGCTAAGGTGTAAAGAGAATTGGAATAAAAATTTTAACTTTGCACCAATTTTCAGAAGGATATGAGCGAAAACAACATACTATCGAAACTAGAAGGGCTACGGCAAAAGTTTGAGGAGATTGGTCAGCAGATCACCGATCCTGCCGTGATGGCCGATATGAAGAAATACGTTAGCCTGAACAAGGAGTACCGTGACCTCGAACCCATTGTTGAGGCATACGACAAGTACAAAAACATCCTAAGCAATATTCAATCATCAAAATTACTGCTCAATACCGAAAAGGATGAGGAAATGCGTGAGATGGCCAAGATGGAGATTGAAAGCCTTGAGGAAGAGCAGGAACAGCTAGAAACAGCCATCAAACTACTGCTCGTACCTGCCGACCCGCAGGACAGTAAGAATGCGGTACTAGAGATTAGAGCTGGTACCGGTGGCGATGAGGCTAGCATTTTTGCTGGCGATTTGTACCGTATGTACACCAAGTTTATCGAACGTAAGGGCTGGAAGTACGAAGTATCTCATTTCTCCGAAGGCACGGTTGGGGGCTACAAAGAGGTGGTGCTCAACGTGAAGGGCAATGGGGTTTATGGGGTTCTGAAGTACGAGTCGGGGGTTCATCGTGTACAACGCGTACCACAAACCGAAACTCAGGGCAGGGTTCACACATCAGCCGCAACGGTTGCAGTGCTTCCCGAAGCGGAGGAGTTTGATATTGATTTGAGAGTGGAAGACATTCGCAAGGACACGTTTTGCGCCTCGGGACCTGGAGGGCAAAGTGTTAACACAACCTACTCGGCCATTCGCCTAACGCACATCCCGTCGGGCATTGTGGTGCAATGCCAGGATCAGAAATCGCAGCTTAAGAACTACGATAAGGCTCTGGCAGAGCTAAGGACACGCCTTTACAACCTTGAGTACCAGAAGTATCTCGATGAAATTTCATCGAAGCGTAAGACCATGGTATCAACCGGCGACCGATCGGCCAAAATTAGAACATATAACTTCCCCCAGGGTAGGGTCACCGATCACCGGATAAACCTTACCCTATACAACCTCTCCGCAATTATCGATGGCGAAATTGATGAGATTATAGAAAAGCTGCAGATGGCTGAAAATGCCGAACGGCTCAAGCTGAGTGAGGTATAGAGGTAGTAAAGCGCAAACTGTGCAACCCGTATTTTATACTCAAGTATAGGGAGCAAGTCATATCGAAGCAAGAATAAATCAGCGAATTAAATATGAATGCATCGCAACTATTTGAACAGATTAAGCTTAAAAAAAGTTTTCTGTGCGTTGGACTCGATACCGACCTAAACCGCATCCCTGAGTTCCTCCTATCAAAAGAAGACCCAATATTTGAGTTTAACAAGGCAATTGTTGATGCAACTGCTGAGTTTGCAGTGGCATATAAGCCTAATCTTGCTTTCTACGAATATTGCGGAGCAACCGGTTGGACAAGCCTTCAGAAAACCGTAAAGTATATCCGAACCAAGCATCCCAATATTTTTACCATTGCCGATGCCAAACGGGGCGATATCTCCAACACCTCACGGATGTACGCTCGCACGTTTTTCAACCATCTCGATTTTCACGCCATTACCCTGTCGCCCTACATGGGGCACGATACGGTTGAACCTTTCCTTACCTTTGAGGGAAAATGGGTTATACTCCTATCGCTAACGTCAAACAGCAGCTACGACGATTTTCAGCTTATTGAGAATGCCAAAAGTGGCAAGCGCTTGTACCAAGAAGTGTTGAGTAAGTCGATGCTCTGGGGCAACGAGAACAATATGATGTACGTGGTGGGTGCCACACGGGCCGAAATGCTCAAAGAGATTAGAGCGATTGCACCCGACCACTTTCTGCTAGTTCCAGGAGTTGGCGAGCAGGGCGGAAGCCTTGCCGATGTGGCCAGATATGGAATGAACAAGCAATGCGGTTTGCTGG
Source organism: Tenuifilaceae bacterium (assembly GCA_034006965.1). Classification (GTDB taxonomy): domain Bacteria; phylum Bacteroidota; class Bacteroidia; order Bacteroidales; family Tenuifilaceae; genus Perlabentimonas. Next base: position 2,635 of record JAVERU010000133.1, on the reverse strand, counting down.
TGAACTCTGCACGAGGAATTCTTTACACTGACCAATCGATGCGTTTTGCCGGCGCAGCTCGGGCCAAAGCAATGCTTCTACAAAAAGAGATGGAAGGCCTACTAAAAGAAGCTGGGCTAATTTAGCAGCGAACTGCTAATTGAGCCAAAAACAATTTCATCACTTCACTATCACCTATGTTAAGCACTGGCACTTAGCCAGAAATTGACATGTTAGGCTAATTGTCAAGCCTTTACATCTACCCAATCTTTGCTTCAGAAGTAAAAAAAATTGGGAGCGTAATTAATCTGTTGTTAATACAAACGAGGACAAAGAGCTGTGATTCACCCGATATGGGGTAGTGATTCCAGGCTTGTTAAGCATATCAAGAGCCAAATAAGAAGAAGTAGGGGAAGAAAGCTAAATGGCTTCGTAATGTTAATGGAGACCCAAAGTTTGTTCGAATAAAGGATTAGTTTAGCTAGTGTTACAGAGCTCACTTCGGTGGGCTTTGTTTTTTTATGCCGGTTAACACAATTCATTCTAACTTTCCACCCATTGTTAGTATGCTGTGAGCTTTAACCAAACACGCCCATTAGTCCAGCATCATTGGATATTGGTTAATATCCATAATTTGTAATGTCGAGTTTAATACGCTAACAACATTCGAATTACAATTAGAAAAACTGGTCGATAAAAGCCTGCTCCAACATTCGCTCACTCCAAACAGGACAAATTCAGACCATAAACAAGCAATTGGTGTTAAACAAATTGCTATATTGCAATATAAATCGATTTAGGTATGTGTTGATGAATTGTATACACTGCCAAATCAATCCAACGGATAACCACTTAACGTAATAATTGTGAGAGCCAAAACACTTAAACCATTAGCACTTGCCATAATCGTTGGGCTAAGTAGCTGTATCGGTAAAATTGACACACAAAGAGTTAGCATTATCCCCCAACCAGTTAGTATTAAGGGAGCAACGGGCGAATTTACAATCAACCCAAATACCACAATTGCCTACAATGATGATAGCCTGGCGTGGTTGGCTAGCTATGCGTCCATTCTTTGGGAGCAATACCTTGGTTTTTCGCTTAATCAAGAGCTTCGACTTGGGTCACAAGGCACGGGGTTTATTAGCATAAATATCAACAGCAAAAAAAACGAAGCTATTGGTGATGAGGGGTACACACTTGAAATAAGAAAAGATGGAGTTTCAATTAATGCAAACACAAGGGCTGGTGCTCTTTATGGAGCACAGACATTTTACCAACTACTAAGTACCAACCCCAGCGGGAAAATCCCTTGCCTTAGCATTACCGATTACCCACGATTTGCCTACCGCGGGATGCATCTCGATGTTGCGCGCCATTTTCATCCGGTGGATTTTATTTACGAAATGCTTGACCATATGGCCATGCATAAGATCAACACGTTTCACTGGCACCTGATTGATGATCAGGGGTGGCGATTAGAAATAAAAAAATACCCCAAGCTAACCGAAATTGGCGCTTGGCGTGCGGACATAAGCGACCGGCACTGGAACGACCGTCCACTGGAGGCCGCTAAGGGCAAGCCCGCAACCTATGGCGGTTACTATACTCAGGATGAGGTTAAGGCAGTTGTGGCCTATGCTGCCGAGCGTAATATCACCGTAATGCCAGAGATTGAGATGCCTGCCCACGTGATGTCGGCCTTGGCTGCATACCCTGAGCTATCATGCACTGGGACAAACCTAGGCGTGCCTCCTGGTGGTGTTTGGCCCATAACCCATATCTACTGCGCAGGCAACGATGATACATTTACTTTTATTGAGGAGGTTTTAACCGAGGTAATGGAGCTTTTCCCCTCAGAGTTTATACATGTTGGTGGCGATGAGGCCTTTAAATCGGAATGGGAGAAATGCCCTAAGTGCCAACAACGAATAAAAGATGAAGGCTTAAAAGATGAGAATGAATTGCAAAGCTACTTTATCAAAAGGGTTGAAAACTTTCTGAACGAGCACGATAGAACAATAGTTGGGTGGGACGAGATTTTGGAAGGAGGCCTAGCCCCCAACGCTGTGGTCATGTCGTGGCGAGGCGAAGAGGGGGGTATTCAGGCAGTCCGAATGGGCAACAGATCCATAATGACTCCTGTTAGCCATTGCTACTTCGACTACTACCAGGGCAACCCAGCCCTTGAACCACTTGCATTTGGCGGGCTCACAACCCTAAAAAAGGTGTATGGCTACGAACCAATACCCGCTGAACTTTCCCCCAACGAGGGTAAGCTAATCCTTGGAGCTCAGGCCAATTTGTGGAGCGAGTATTTGCCTACCCAACAACAGGTAGAATATATGGCCTTCCCACGTCTTGCAGCGCTGGCCGAGGTGCTTTGGTCGCCAAAAGAAAGCAGAAGCTGGACTAGCTTTTCCCAACGAATGAAACATCAGTACAATAGGTACAAAAAGCTTGGCATTAACTACTCGCTCAGCGCTTTTCAGGTTAATGCAATCCACAAGCTTGATACGATCAACCGAACCCTTACCATTGAACTCACTACTGATATTGTAGACCCACTGATTAGATACACCCTTGACGGAACCGACCCAGATCAGCTATCGGAAGTATACAAAAAACCCATAACTATAAATAGGTCCGCCACGCT
>JAVERU010000132.1:0-8531 GCA_034006965.1 Tenuifilaceae bacterium | reverse complement strand
TGTAGTTGCAATAAAAAGCAACGCATTGGTCATTGAGAAGATGAATGCATCGCGGGGATGTATCCTACCCGATGGTATTTCTCTGCTCGAATTTCGTGGGTTCCGCTTATCGATAAACCGATCGGTAACTCTGTTGAAACTAATCGCAGCGTTACGTGCAAAAATCATACATAGGATCACCTTAACAAATAGAGACCAGCTGAACGTGTGGTCGGTTAGGTATATTGAAAGGAAAAAACCAATAATTGCAAAGGGAAACGCAAAAATAGTATGGCTAAACTTTACTAACGATAGATAATCTCTAAAGGCAACTTTATTAGGTTTATTCATCTTTTTGTGGCCAAAGGCCATTAGGGTTTATGAGGTACAAGTACGGACAAAAATAGCAGAGTTACCCCATAAAACCAAAATTTCTTAGGGCTATAAGAACTTATAAGTTTTTATTTTTTCCGAAATACCGCTAGGGTATCCTCATAAACTTATGGGCTTGTAGCGAAACCTGCCACTTGGGGTTTTCCATAGCATAGTTTGCTATGGTGGGGATTATCTCGTTGTACACACTCCACTCGGGCTGAAGGTATAGCTTACACGTTGATTTTACTTTGCGCGCGTTATCCTCGGCCCACTCAATATCCTTTTTACTCGAAACTATTACCTTCAGCTCATCGGCCTTCATGTGTATTCCGTTCACAGGTGGCTGTTGGGGCTTTGGCGAAAGGCATATCCAATCCCATTGTCCGGTAAGGTTGTGAGCCCCAGATGTTTCTACGTGGGTCTGAAAACCTTGCTCCTTCAGCTTTTGGCAAAGGTAGTCGAGTGGGTAAAGGCTAGGTTCACCACCTGTTACCACAATAACTTTTGCGGGATTCTGACTGGCGTTTGCAACTATCTTTTCTACAGCTACTGGGGGGAATGATTTGGCGTTCCACGTGAACTTGGCATCGCACCAGCTGCAACCCACATCGCAACCTCCAATCCTAATAAAGTATGCTGCTTTGCCGGTATGGTACCCTTCGCCTTGTAGGGTGTAAAACTCTTCCACCAGGGGGAGGAGCTTCCCACTCTGTAGTATGTCTATATCAACGTGCACTTTACCAAATATTTTTATTACTCATTGGGGCCAAAAAGCAATTCTCTATCCCTTTGCGCGGCTGGTTCAGTCCATTCGGTTGGAGTGATCATCCAGCTGCTTGGGTTTTCAGGGGTAATTCGTCCTGTTCGCTCAATCCACTTCATGAGGTAATGCCGCATATCGTGCGAGGAGATATTTACAATGCGTTGCTGCATCTCTTCTTTGGTTAGCCCAACGCCTTCGGTTAAATGACCTCCTCCCCCGGTTCCTCGGTACGAGTTGATGGCAACTCTGTAGGTTTTGTCCAGGTGGAAAGGGCTACCATTTTCCAGGGATTTAATGGTTATCCTCTCGCCAACGGGTTTGGTTACATCAACCTCGTAGTTTATACCAGCTGCCGAGTCGAAATTATAGAAGCTCGATTTAAGTATAGCTCTGCCGTTATTATGAAGAATTGGTTTGTCCGATCCATTGGTTCTAAAAAGTAGTAAGTGGTCATCGGCTGAAGTCATTGTGTTGAGCCATAAACCATAGGAATACTCTAAATAATCCTTAACCTCTTGCCCGGTAAGATTCATGATGTACAGTAGGTTTTCGTAGCTGTACAGCTTAAACAGATCGCGTACAAACACATTACCTTGCTCAATGGTGGTGTTGAATGATAATGGTGCAGCAAATGAGATATGGCTGTTGGATATTACCAGCTGGGCAGCGTGAATAAGGTTAACAAAGGCCGACGGGCCAAAATACGCATCGCGCGATGTAACCGGTGCGGTGAAATAACCAATGCGTCTATCCACAAATTCTTCTACGTTTTGTGTAAACGCCGAGAAAGTGCTTACAAAGTTTGGGTCGGGCATCAAGCCGGACATGGACACTAGCTTGCCGCTGGTCTTTTTGCTCACCACATTGCCCTCTGCGTTGAGCTTTACCTTTACTGTAACATCTGCAACTAGGCGAGCCCTAGCACCTGGGTCAACAATTAACACTGAGTCGCCCTTCACATTCGCTACCTTGGTAACCAATCTGTCGTGATCATGCCCCACCATTACCACATCGAAACCTGGAACTTGCTGGGCAACAAGTGTCGAAGCATTATCATTCATCGGTTTTTCGGGATCGCCACCTTCGTAGGTTGCATCGTGTCCCGAATGGAATAGTCCTATTACAATGTGTGGCTTTTCTTTGGTCTGTATTGAGTCCATCCACATGGTGGCGGCTTCAACCATATCGGTAAACTCCATATTTGCCCAAAGGTTTGGCGAAAGCCACTTGGTAATTCCCGGTGTGGTTAGCCCCATAATCGCTATTCGCAAACCATCACGTTCTATCACCGTGTAAGGTTTAAAATAGGGTTTGCCCGTGCGGGTATCAATAATATTGGCCGATAGCCACGGAAAGTCAAAGTCGTTTATAAGCTTGTCGTAAACCCTGTGACCAGCCTCAATATCGTGGTTGCCTACGGTGGCCGCATCGTAATTCATGAAATTCATAACTTGCGACACCAAATGCTGCCCAGCTGTGTCAACATAGTTTGCATAGTAAACCGTGGGCTGTCCCTGTAAAATATCACCATTGTCGAGCAAAATTACATGCTGCTCATCGCTATCTCTCTGCTTCTTCACGTAGGTGTACACATGGGCTAGGCCGTAATCAATTGCAGTATTGTTAATGTAATCAAAGGGGAAAAGCACTCCGTGCACATCCGATGTTTGGATAATCTTTACGTTCACATCCCTTTGTGCTAGTGACGAGAAGGCTATGGTAAGCAGAATAATGCTTTGAAAAATCACTCGATGAATCATATTGTAAAATGTAAAATCTATTTCACTTGTATTCTAATAGTTGTTGGATGCAGTATATTTTGAAAAGCTACATGAGGCTAATCAAAAAATATGCCGTTGGCACATTTCTGTTTTTGCTCTGCAATGTTAACAATATTTGATGATATTGGTTTGACCATAAAACATAAATAAACGGTGAATATTTGTTAAATTTGTTGATGTTTCAGATTTCTGGCAATGGGTAAAGATGTATATCAAGTTAGTGCAATTTGTTTCTCGATATGTAGATATATCGGAATGTGATTTTAATGCCATCATTTCGCTGATTAAGGTAGCCTCACTGCGCAAGGGAGATGTTTTTATTGCTGTGGGGGGGGAGGTGGCTAGTTTACCAATAGGGGCTACCTTAGGGTGTGCTATAACCATGATGGCAATGAGATTACCCCGCTACGCATCTTTGCCACTGCATTGCCCAGCTTTATTACGCAAGCCCCATCGTACGAGATTATTAGCGCCATAACCGATTGCGAACTGTTTGTTGTCAATAAATCCGATTTGGATAATCTTTACCATAATTATCCCCAATGGGAGCGTTTAGGCCGTAGGGTTGATTGAGGATATGTTGGTTGAGGTACAGCATAGGCTCTACGTCTTTATCACCGAAACTACCGAGGTGCGGTATAAGCTGCTGCTTGAGTAGCATCCCGATATGCTAAGGGGGGGGCTGAAGTACATCGCCGACTTTTTGGGTATTATAAACCAGTTGCTTAGTCAACCGAGCGAACGCTTGAGTGGGAGTTAGCCTATCGCTAAGCTTTATCATCTGATTTTTTCAGCAGTACACTTGCACCAACATTGCAGTATAGGCATTTACGCTTATCGCAATACTGCGATTTGAGCTGAACCATAGCCTGGCTAAAGAGGGCACTATCGGCTACTACACTTAGCTTCGCAAATCCTTGTACAGTGCTGTTCTTCTCGGCAGGCAACTCGTCAAGTAGGGTAAGGGCTTTATCCTTTAGCACTTGGTTCCCCCTAGCATTGCCGTAGGCAAACATGAAGGGAATAACCGTGTTAAGCGCAATGGTGGCTATGGCCGTTTTTCCTAGCACCTTACTTTTTGCAGCCGATTCTTTGCCGAAAGTGTAATGTGTATGCCAGTAGCTTGAGCATTCGGTTCTGAGCAAATCTGTTAGGTCAGTAAATTTTTCTATCTCGATGCATTTCGAGAAAAGTCCATACGATTTGTGGATTAGACTAGCGAACTGGGCAATTCGAATGGTTGGGAAAGCCAAAGGCCTCAACCGCATGAATTTCCAAAGATGATGGGGAATGGGTGTAAGCGAATGCGTTTTCTTGAGATACTCGTAATCCTTTCTCAACATTTGGTAATACGTGTCGTGAGGGTGATCATGAACATGTAGCATGCCAGCCTGCCCAAACAGTAGCGCCTCTATGCTCGGCAGGTTATTTCTGATCTTTGCCAAGGTTTTTAGTGGTATTGATTTGGCTAGGAGTTCAAAGGGCAAGGCGTTAATTTTAAGCCCGAAGCTACGCGCCATCGATATGTAAAAAGCCTCCTCCCAACTCCCCTTAAGCTCGTTTACCCAGCGATGTACCTGCTCCGTTTTTTGCTCGAGCCTTTCGGCTGATAGTGCGGCAAGCCACATACGTAAAGGTAATTCGCCATAGGAGTTGATGTGTTGGGCGCATGGAATCCAATATTCGTTGGCTACCAACCTTTGTAGCTGCCACTCAAGGCTATTCGGGTAATCAATAGTCGCTGTTTTCACCGCAGCGCCCTTGCTGTTTAAAACCGTTGTGTCGTTATTGGCCACAACGTGCAGTATTACCGAGTCGTAGGCAGCATCGGTCTGATGCCCATGCCTATTCCAGTCCGATGAGTTTATGTGTATTTCCACGTTGCCCGCCCAGATGGTGTCGCCAATCCTAACCTTGGCATTAAAGAAATCGGGGCCCGAGTCAAAGTTGTGCTCGCCAGGCGATATCACTTCCAGCTTCTCCTTGTCGTCAAGCAGTAGCTGCTGCGGAATGATATTGATGTGTTTCCACGCAAAATGCAGAATATCCTCGATCATAGATTTTTATTTCGAAATTATTGAAAATATGCATTGCAGAATACATTCGGACCCAATAAATTTTACCTTTGCCATTCAATTCAACATCATTTTCGGGGTGTAGCGCAGCCCGGTTAGCGCGCGTCGTTCGGGACGACGAGGTCGTGAGTTCGAATCTCACCACCCCGACTTACTTATGTGTAGTACAATTGGTTAAATGGTTGCCCGCTTACTCATTATTATACCACGTTTATCACAACATTTATCTCTCAAAACCCCGTTGCCAGAAAACTTCAGCTAGCGTTGATTTGTATTGAATTTGTGGTTCGGCTCATTCTATAGTTGGCCTATAGTGGTTATATATACTTACCTTTTTTCTATCGTGTCACAAGTGCCATTCCACCTAAAAGTTTTGTCAATTCCCATGTGCTGCTAGGTTCCATTGATCTGCAGTTTCACTTGATTCTTACATGTAAATTCCTTATATTTAGAAACTTTATGTAACGACCTATTTAGTGGTGTTTACTCAAGTTGAAACTAAATTTACCCCGTAAAATAAATACTATGGACAATCCAAAGAAAGGGAAATGCCCAGTAATGCATGGCGCTAATACGGATACCATTAAATCCGTGATGAGCTGGTGGCCCAATTCGCTTAACCTCGACATCTTACATCAGCACGATAAAAAAACCAATCCTTATGGAAAAGGTTTTAAGTATCGTAAGCAATTTAAAAAGCTCGACCTTGAGGCAGTTAAAGATGATCTCAAGAAGCTTATGACCGATAGCCAGGACTGGTGGCCTGCCGACTGGGGACACTACGGTGGCCTTATGATTCGAATGGCCTGGCATAGCGCAGGTACCTACCGTATAGCCGATGGGCGTGGAGGAAGTAATACCGGCAACCAGCGATTTGCTCCGCTCAACAGCTGGCCCGACAATGTGAACCTCGATAAGGCTCGCCGCTTACTTTGGCCAATTAAGAGAAAGTACGGGAATAAGCTATCGTGGGCCGACCTGTTTATCCTTGCGGGTAATATGGCTTACGAATCGATGGGATTCAAAACCTTTGGTTTTGGTGGTGGTCGCCAAGATATTTGGCATCCCGAGAAGGATATATACTGGGGTAGTGAAAAGGAGTGGCTTGCCCCTACAAAAGCCCGCTATTCCGATGATAAGAACCGCGAATCGCTCGAAAATCCATTGGCAGCAGTGCAAATGGGGCTTATATACGTTAACCCCGAGGGGGTTGATGGTAACCCCGATCCGCTTCGAACTGCACAGGACGTTCGCATGACCTTTAAGCGAATGGCTATGAACGACGAGGAAACCGTTGCCCTTACCGCCGGCGGCCACACCGTTGGCAAAACCCATGGCAATGGCGATGCGTCGTTGCTTGGGCCCGATCCTGAGAGTGCAGGGTTCGAGGAGCAAGGCTTTGGATGGAGTAACCCCAAGGGTAAGGGTAATGCCGAGGATACAGTTACCAGCGGCCTTGAGGGTGCATGGACTACCACTCCTGATCGATGGAATCACACCTATTTTCATTTGCTGCTCAACTACGAGTGGGAACTCAAGAAAAGTCCTGCTGGAGCGTGGCAGTGGGAGCCCATCAATATCAAGGAGGAGGATAAACCTTTCGATGCGCATGTGCCGGGTGTTCGCCGTAACCCCATGATGACCGATGCTGATATGGCCATGAAGATGGATCCTGAGTATCGCAAGATATCGGAGCGTTTTTATAAGGATCCCGAATACTTTGCCGATGTCTTTGCCCGGGCTTGGTTTAAGCTAACCCATCGCGACCTTGGTCCAAAGAGCCGTTACCTAGGCCCTGATGTGCCCAAGGAGGATCTGATTTGGCAAGATCCCATTCCTGCTGTAGACTACACCCTTTCTAAAGCCGAGATTGAAGATATTAAGAGCAAGCTGCTTGGGTGTGGTTTAACCGCCACTGAGCTAATCAACACGGCATGGGATAGCGCCAGAACCTTTAGAGGTTCCGATTACCGAGGGGGAGCCAACGGCGCTCGAATTCGTTTGGCACCACAAAAGGATTGGGTAGGAAACGAACCCGAACGATTGCGAAAAGTTTTGAAAAAACTTGAGGAGCTACAGCAAGCTCTGGACAAAAAGGTGAGCATTGCCGATCTTATTGTGCTAGGTGGAAGCGCTGCCGTTGAGAAGGCTGCACAGGAGGCTGGTATTGAGATAAAGGTGCCATTCAGTCCGGGTAGGGGCGATGCCACAGCCGAGATGACTGACGCAGAGTCTTTCGATGTGCTTGAACCAATTCACGATGGTTATCGCAACTGGCTCAAGAAGGATTACGCTGTGCAGCCCGAGGAGTTGATGCTCGACAGAACCCAGCTCATGGGCTTAACCGCACCCGAAATGACCGTTCTGGTTGGCGGAATGCGGGTGTTGGGTACAAACTATGGTGGCACAAAGCATGGCGTATTTACCGATAGGATAGGGATGCTTACCAACGATTTCTTTGTGAACCTAACCGATATGAGCTACAAGTGGGAGCCTGTTTCCGATAATATGTATAATATTGTTGATAGGAAAACCGGCAAAACCAAGTGGACAGCTACCAGGGTAGATCTGGTGTTTGGTTCAAACTCGGTGCTGCGATCCTATGCCGAGGTGTATGCGCAGGATGATAACAAGAAAAAGTTTGTGAAGGATTTTGTGAAGGCCTGGGTTAAGGTGATGAATGCCGATAGGTTTGATTTGAAGTAAGGATGCAATTCATATTAGAGCCGAGGCTTTTTGCCTCGGCTCTTTTTTTCCATTCCAATGCTTTCTCCTATTTTTAGGGGTCCCTCCATACTGTATAGAAATACTAGTAGCAATATTTTTCCAAAACAAATTAGGGATGGCCGCGAATTATCACCCAAGCTACATCTAATTATGCCTTACCCCGAATATCAGGGTGTTTACACCATAATTCCCAGAATAGTTACATCATCAATCTGCTCAAACCTCGATCCACCAAATCCAATCCAGGTGTCGAAATTCTCTTCTAGCTCCTTACCCTGCTTTGGGATAGGGAGGTTTGATGTTTGGGAAATCAAGCGCTTAAATGCGCTGTACATGTTGAATTTTTTACCATCAGGGCCTCCAAACTGATCGGCATACCCATCGGAGAAAAGGAATACCCTATCGCCTGGCTCCAGCTTAATGTTGTGGTTTGTAAATGGAGCCATTTTAATATGGGAGGCAATGGGCATAAAATCAGGTTTAAACTCTTGGATGTTGGGGTACTCCCTATCCATGGGGATGTGTGGAGTATTATTCCGAGTAACCCATAAAGGGTTGTTTGCTCCAGCCCAAACGCATTCTTTAGTTTGAGTGTTAATGGCAATAATGCTCATCTCCATCCCATCGCGGTGTGTGCCGGAGTGGTTGGTTTGCTTTAGCGAGCTTATCACGTGTGTTCTTAGCTCGTTGAGAATGCTTGCCGGATCGGGGTGTACGACAAATTTCCTTATAGTATAAGTATTTGATATTAATCGATTTGTTTTGTTAATTTGACAAACCTTAAAATTTGACAAAATGGATGCAACTAAATTAGACCATATTTTTGAAGAA
>JAVERU010000009.1:0-48169 GCA_034006965.1 Tenuifilaceae bacterium | reverse complement strand
TACTTGGGTAATTTACTGCTTGGCCATTGTTAAATGCAAATCGGCCAAAACCGATGAGTGCATCCATCTCGGCTAGCACATCAAACCATTCCAATGCTTTTTGTTGGTGACGCTCTTTCCACCTCTCTAGCTGCTGAAGCACTTGTAATTCGAATAGGGTGGAAGCATTGAAAAGTATATTGACTATGAAGTTGTACCTATAGTCGAATCGATTAAGCAGCAGAAAGAGCCTTTTTATCGAGGTGCTGGCTTTGTGGTCATCGTTAGCGAGTCTAGCTTGTAAACCAGCCAGGTATGAACTTTTAAACGGTTCGTTCTCCATGAGCTCAAACAAAGCAGAGTACATCTCGAACACCTTCGCACTCTTTCCCAGCTTGTCATGCGCATCATCAACAAACCTTTTATATCTACTAAGGATTAGAAAGGCAAATACAATGGGGAATACGTAAACCGAGGCCTTTACACCTGTTGCTACAACAAGTAGCGTAATAGTAATGAAAAGTATAGGGTATGCAATGAGCAGTCCTTTTTCTTTAGGTTTAATAATGCCTGCTGAGCCGAACCACTTCTTTAGTTTATCAACCTCATGCCCACTACTTTCTATCTCTAGCCCCAACGATTGAAAATCCTCCATAAACTTTTGATGGCGTGAGAGCTCTGCAACAGCATGCTGCTTCAACTCTATGCTTTGCCTATCCAACTCCCATTGGCAAAGCTTGTTTGCCAATCTATCTGCACCTGTAGAAGTTACCGTGCGGTTAATGTACTGGTAAAGCGAGCAATTACCAAATACATCAAAATCGCCCGCTAGTTCGGGGTTTTTGCCTATAAACTTATCGCCTCCATCAAATGTTAAATGCTGATAGGCGAGATATTTCATCTCATTCTTATTGATATTTATACGGTTTAGCACATTTTGCCGCTTTCCATTCAGGTTACTATTTAGCTTTATTATCAGCAGAAAAGCTATTAGTATTGCCCCTGGCAGAAACCAACTTAATGAGTTCTCTCCATTGGTATTTATAATCCATATCATGCTAATGATAAACGATGCAAACAGAACCAACCTGAGAACAAAGTAGTACCTAGAGGTTCTCACTAATCGCTTCATCTCAATATTTAGTTCCTTTAACCGTTCTGCGTAGTGTAGAGGGGCTTCTTTCATTTTATGCAATAGTAGGGTTTGTTATTGTTGATGAGTGGTGCATTGTAAAGCCCAAAGATAAGCCAATTTGATGGTTGAAGATAAGGATAGCGATTGCCGAATAGCCTTTACCATTATTTAACAATTGTTGCAACTATGCATACCTCTGGGTATTTCGAATATTTAATGTAATTTTAAGGCAAATTTTTAAGATAGGATTCTATGCTTCATCAAAAATATAGTAGTTACAAGTTAGTGTTTTTCGTGCTGTGTGCTATCCTTGGATATGGTCTACCCGCATCAGCTCAAGGCAAGCCTCAGCAACAAACCTCAGTAGTCGATTCGCTTTTTCAAAGCAAAAGGTATGCAGAGGCTATTCCCCACCTTTTGGCATTGCTCGATAAATATCCACAGGATCCCAATTATCATTACCAGATTGGTGTTAGCTATTTGTATACTCCCAAGAGCATCGACAAGGCAATTGATCATCTAAAATTTGCCTCAACCCGCGAGGTTAGCAACTTGGTTTACTACCATCTAGGGTATGCCTACCAATTAACCTATCAGTTTGACGAGGCCATTAGCTACTACCGTCGCTTCACCATTAATGGGGGCGACCCATCGGTGCCTACCCAACAAATTGAGCAGCTGGTTAGCCAGTGCGAGAATGGCAACTTTATGCTTCGGTACATTTACCAGCCAACAGTGATGGATAGCAAGCGGGTTGCCTTTGATGATTTTACTAGCTACGTAATAACAAAATCAGCAAACGGTACATTTATTCCAACCCCCAAGGATTTGCTATCGCAGGTTGACGTAAAGCAGAATCACTCATCGTATATCTTTTACCCCAACAACCCTAAGCCTGGCGATAGGATAGTGTACTCCAGCTATGGAGCTACCACCTTGTATGGCAAGGATTTGTTTCTGATTGAGATGCTTGAGGGCGGGGTATGGAGCAAGCCACAAAACCTTGGTGATGTTATCAACTCAAGGCTCGACGAGGACTACCCCTATTTACTGCCCGATGGGCAAACCCTATACTTTGCCTCAAAGGGGCATTACTCTATGGGTGGGTACGATATCTACCGTAGCGTATACAATCCATCAAGTGGGCGGTGGAGCACTCCCGAAAATATTGGTTTTCCCATCAGCTCTCCTTGTAACGATTTTTTGTATGTTCCCGATGATGATGACCAAATGGCCATATTTGCAACCCAACGCAATTGTTCTGCCGATAGCATAGATATGGTGCTAATTAAGGTCGACGCTAGTCCAATCCGACGAACTATAAGCTCCATTGAAACAATCCGCGATATAGCCCAGCTTAACCCGCAAAGAGGAGGTGCGGTAATCGCAACATCTCCAAACGAGAGACCAAAGGAGGAGGTGAGGCCAACGCAGACAAAGGCCGCATCATTTAGTGCAGTAGAGAATGATCCGGAGTATACCAGGGAGCTGGCCAATGGCTTTGCGCAACAGATGCTTGCCGATTCGCTAAGGGAAAGGCTCGAGAACCTACGCGCTCGCTTCGATAATATTACCACGGCCGAGGCTCGCCGAAATTTAGAGGCTCAGGTTGTTGATGTGGAGGATAAGCTGCTCAAGGCTCAGCGTAGTGCCGATATTCACTTTGCCAAGGCAAGCCAAATTGAGCAGGAATACCTTACCGGCAAAAGGAAGCCCATGGATAAGCCCTCATCAAGCTTTACCACCGATAAGCCCGATTATCTATACCAAGCGCAGTTTGCACCAACTGTTTTTCAGGCCGATGAGCTTAGCAGGCTAGCAAAACTTGAGCAGGTATACCCGCAGCTCAAACGCCAGCGCGAGGAGATTAATAATACCCTAATTAGATTATCCGAAGTTGAAAAGGAATTCTCCGATGATTCTCCAGAATATAAGGCTCAGTATAGGGTATATACCGATCAGCTGGGTAGGTTTAACAGCCTAATGGGGAATTATATAGGAGGGAAAAAGAAGTTGTACAACGATTGCATATCGGTGGCTCTTATTAAAGGTGGTGCAAATAATAACCTTAGGATCAAGAGCGAGATCGATAGAGCTAATGCTCACTTCAGGTCGGCCATGGCCATTCGTAACAATGCAACCCCCGAGACTAGGGTTGAGTCGGAATACGAAGCCTTACTGCTCGATGAGTTGGCCGTAACTCGGCTCGAAATAGCCTTTGCCAAGCTTTGGGATATGCAACTTTTTGAACAGCAATTACTAAGCAAGGTGTATCGAATGGAGCAAGACATTTTTGGGCATACCCTGCCAAACTCAACCCAAGCAGCTAGGCAAAGCGTTGAAACCCAACCTCAATCCCAGCAACCCCAACATCAGGTTTCAATTGTGAGGGTGGAGGATGTGGCTGTAGATGCCGAAATTTTTGTATTTGAGGCCGACAGGGAACCACCTTTTCAGGTGCTCGATAAAACGCCATACTCTAAAGATAATCCAATCCCGCAGCACAATCCATTGCCCGATGGTTTAGTATATAAAATTCAGCTGGCCGCCTTTAGCCGACAGGTGAGCTTCGATACCTTTAAGGGAATGGTTCCGATTACAGCCGAGCCTGTAAATGATGGTAGGGTTACAAAGTACTACGCTGGGTTATTCACCAATTTCTCCGATGCTGAGAGCGCTCTTCCAAAGGTTCGTTCATTAGGCTTTAAGGATGCATTCATCGTTGCCTGGCACGATGGTCGTTCCGTTACCTTAACCCGAGCTAAAACTCTTGAGGAGTCCGCACCTGCATCCATGTCGGTTGCCCGACGGGACACCACACGAATAGAAATTGAGAGCGAGGGCAAGCTCTACGTAATACAGCTCGGATCGTTTGTTGGTAGGATCCCAGCCGAGACAACACAGACCATTAGAGCGCTTGCTCCAGGTAAAGATATTGTTCGTAAGCCCGATAATCAGGGTGGATTTGTATACTCCGTAGGCTCATACTCCGATCTGAATGAAGCGAACAGGGTGAAAGACAACTTGGTGGCCAGCGGAATAAAAACAGCCTTTGTTGTTGCTGTTGATATGGATAATTAATAACTTAGCATTTCTATTATCGTCTCAACAATGGAACGAAAATTTACCGTTAAGCCCAGTGAGAATAAGAGTTTTGACATTAACTTTCAGTGTTCTCATACCCTTATTCTTTATAACGATGACGTAAATGATTATCAATTCGTAATCGATTCGCTTGTAGAGGTGTGCAACCACAACCATTTACAGGCAGAGCAATGTACCCTAATCGCTCATCACATGGGCAAATGCGATGTGAAGTCGGGAGATTTTAAGGTGCTTAAACCATTACGTGATGAGCTCTTACGCCGCGGACTTTCGGCCACCATTGTGCCAAGCTAATGATAAATAACCAGAAAATACAATGACAGGTATTGTAATTCTAATTCTTTTGGGACTTTTCCTCTTTATAGTTGAGTTCCTACTTGTTCCAGGCATAACAGTGGCTGGAATTGGCGGTTTGGCATGCCTTGTGGGTGGCGTTTACTGGGCATACTCTGGCCATGGAAATATGGTTGGTCATATCACCCTGATATCCACAGTAGCCTTAACGCTTTTCACCGTGGTTTTGGCTTTGAGGTCAAGAACCTGGAAAAGGTTTATGCTCGACACCAACGTTGAGGGCAGTGTGGCTTCAGAGGAGAACACTACTAGTATTAAGCCAGGCGATGTGGGGGAAACCATCAGCCGCCTATCGCCCGTTGGTAAAGCGCGTATAAACGGTATCGTGCTGGAAGCACGTTCCACAGGGGAATATATCGACCCTAGAACCAAGGTGGTTGTTATTCGTTTCGAAGGATCAAAAGTTATTGTTAAACCTAAAATAGATTAAAAATGAGCGACATTGGTTTTTATTTAATAATCTTTGCCGTGAGCATTGCGGCACTATGGATATTGCTATACTTTGTACCCATAGGGTTGTGGTTCTCGGCATTGGTTAGTGGTGTAAGGGTATCGCTATTGCAGCTAATCCTAATGCGTTGGCGAAAAGTTCCCCCAGGAGTAATTGTCCAGGCCCTAATTGAGGGAACAAAAGCAGGCATCCAGCTTTTCCGCAACGACCTTGAGGCACACTACCTGGCAGGAGGTCGGGTTTCCAAGGTTGTTCACGCTTTGGTTTCGGCTCAAAAGGCCAATATTCCTCTCGATTTTAAGATGGCAACAGCTATCGACCTTGCCGGTAGGGATGTGTTCGAGGCAGTTCAGATGTCAGTTAACCCAAAGGTTATTAACACACCCCCCGTTACCGCCGTGGCCAAGGATGGTATCCAGCTAATTGCCAAGGCAAGGGTAACGGTTCGTGCCAACATCAAGCAGCTGGTTGGAGGTGCAGGTGAGGAGACCGTGCTTGCTCGTGTTGGAGAGGGTATTGTATCGTCAATCGGTTCTGCCGACTCGCACAAAAAGGTGCTTGAGAATCCTGATTTTATCTCACGCGTTGTGCTCGAGAAAGGTTTGGATGCAGGTACTGCCTTCGAAATTCTTTCCATTGATATTGCTGATATCGACATAGGAAAGAACATTGGTGCTGTGCTACAAATGGATCAGGCCAATGCCGATAAGAATATTGCCCAGGCCAAAGCCGAGGAGCGTCGTGCAATGGCTGTTGCCCTTGAGCAGGAGATGAAGGCCAAAGCTCAGGAGGCTCGTGCTAAGGTAATACTTGCCGAAGCCGAAATACCCAAAGCAATGGCCGAAGCATTCCGCAATGGCAACCTTGGAATTATGGACTACTATAAGTTCAAGAATATTGAGGCCGATACCACCATGCGCGAGACTATTGCCAATAAGGATAAGGGTAAAAAACAGTAATAACATAGCTTACACTTTATAAAAAAAAGCTTTGCAATCAGTTGCAAAGCTTTTTTGTGCCAATAGTAGCTATTAAAAAAGGGCTGACAAATCAGCCCTTTTCAATATGCAGTTGCGAAAGCTATCCCTTCTTTTGATGAGTTGATTTTTTTGCACCCCCATCACCTGCTGGCTTGGCCTTTGCTGCTGGGGCTTTCTTTTGTGCAGTAGGTTTCTTTTCTTTTGCTACAGCGCTTTTTGGTTGTGCTTTAGCTTTAGGTTTAGCGGCTTTTTCTTCCTGGCTATCATCAGAGTCAGCTTTTTCTTCGGTCTGCTCAGCAGCTTCCTCTTTTTCATCCTCTGCAAAGTCAAGCATATTGAGCACTTGAAGCTGGTTGTACCATGCTACAACCTTTTTAATATCTGAGGTGTAAACCCTATCGGTGTCGTAGTCGGGCTCAACCTCTAGAAAAAACTTTTTCAGCTCGTCGTTGCTAGACTTGTGCGAGATGGTTTGAGCTCCATTCTCTTTCTCCTTGATGCTGTTCAGAATTTCTCTCAGCGGCTTCTCTCCATCGTTAGTAAAGATAGCGATATCCGATAGCGCGCTAACCTTAGCAGTTGCCGAGATGTGGCTACGCTTGCCGTCGGTAAGCGACTCAACAATTATCCCGTTTCGCCCTTGCGAAACGTACTTGTATAGGCCTGGGTAACCCGAAATTGCCATTATATCTTTCAATGCCATAGTGTAAATGGTATTTATAAGTGAACTACAAAAGTATAAAAATGGATTAATTACGGTTAGCTCATGGATAAAAAAAACGGATTTATTTTATCATCTTCAGCAGCTGGCCCCTATTTAGAATGGTAATCTCTCTTCGGTTAACATAAATTATTCCCTCTTCCTGCATTTCGGAGAATACTCTTGCCAGCGATGGCCGCGTTACTCCAAAGAACTCGGCTAGCTCCTGATGCGATTTTGGTAGAATGATGGTAGTACGGGTTTCGCTTTTAGCCATGGTAAGTAGGTAATGCGCAACCTTTTCCTTAATGGTTTTAAATGAAAGCAACCAAAGCCGGGTGGTTAAAAAGTGCGCCCTGTTTGAAACGGCCCTAAGGAAATTGTTTAGAATTACCACATTGCTCTGCAGTAGCCTTAGCGCATCGGCTTTAGGGATGAACAAAATTTTACAATCGGTAAGGGCCACCACATCAACAGGAAACTTGTTGGCATCGCTAAATATTACCGCGTGGGCCAGGGGTTGTGGAGTTTGGATTTCCTCTACCTTTAAAATTTTACCCGAAAAATCAACCATTTCACCCTTCACAGTCCCTTCAACAAGTATGCAAAGCGATTTTACCTCCTCGTCGCGCTGGGCAATGGTTTGTCCCTTTGTGAACGATTTTACCGAGAATGATATCCTTTTAAATATGGCCTCAAGCTCCTCACTGTTGAGCCCCACGAAGAAAGGTGATTTTTCTAAAACCTTGTACATCTTTTTTTGGGGCTAAGATATGAATATTGTTCGCTATTGTAAGGGCTTTCGTTCCCATTTATGGTATGTTTTTTAATAGATTTTTTACTTTTGCAATTCATCCTCAAATCAAACCCATTATGAACACACGAGAATACTACGTCGATTTGCTTAGTAAGCATATTAAAAATCCCAAGATGATTGCACACTGCCGAGCCTCGGAGGCTGTGCTACGAGCTATGGCTAAGCACTTTGGCGAGGAGGAGGTCTGGGGAATTGCGGGTTTGCTACACGATATTGATGTGGAATGGACCGAAGGCGACTCGAAACGACATGCACTTGAGGGTGCTGAAATGCTGAAGAGCGAAGGGTTACCGGACGAGGCTATAGATGCCATAATGATGCACAACGAGATGGCTACTGGTAAGGATAGAGCTACACTTTTTCAGCATGCACTTGCAGCTGGCGAAACCATTACAGGATTAATATTTGCCACGGCGCTGGTTTACCCCGATAGAAAGATCGGCAGTGTAAAGCCAAAATCCATTGTGAAGCGAATGAAGGAGAAGGCATTTGCGGCATCGGTTAATCGTGACACGATAATGGAGTGCGAAAAGATTGGAATTCCCATCAACGAGTTTGCTGTGCTGTCGCTCGATGCCCTTAAACCTATTGCCGAGGAGTTGGGTTTTTAGTAATAGTAAAACCCCTGCCAAATAAATAGCAGGGGCTGTAGTGTGTATGTTGATGTTAGCGAATTAACCTAGCTCAACAGTTACAGGGGTGATGTTCTGAATGTTATCGCTAACAGGACACCTTGACTCAACAGCATGAAGCCATTTTTGTAGCGTTGCTTCATCGGCATCGCAGGTAGGGATTAACTTAACCACAATGCTCTTGTAACCCGCCCTATCCTCATCGCTTTTACCAAATAGCTTGGCAGGGTTTAGGTCTCCGCTGATGTCGATTTTAAGGTCTTTCAGCTCAAATCCCATTTCACTGGCAATAAGATGTCCCATTACGTTAAGGCAGCCAGCAAAAGCGGCTAAAACGTACTCTACTGGGTTTGGAGCCGAGTTGGTGCCGCCCAAATCCTCGGGTTCATCAACAATAATCTCGAAATTACGTGCCTTAACAATAGTTTTGGCTGCGCTAGCCCTTTGGGCTTGTATTCTAAATTTTAAGTCTGCCATAATATCAGGTTTTTAGTTATACAATTATTTGATTTTCTTCACATAGCAAAGGTATCTGTTAGCGGAATAACAACCTAGCAAAATGGTATTGGGAATCACCCTATTTAAAATGTAGTTTTATGCAGGAAAAAGTGTAATATTGCTTTTTATCATCCTGCAATAGCAACTGTTATGGAGAGCAAACACAAAGTATGGTACGATTATCTATCGGAAGACCAGCATCAGCAGCTTCTTGATAATTCGCAGCTGGTTACCTTTAAAAAGGACGAAACCATAGTAAAGCAGGGCGTTGCAGCCGATCATATCCTGTTCCTAGAGCAGGGTATGGTGAAGCTAATAATTGAGGATGAGGAGCGCTCTACAGCTTTTAAAATCCTGTCGGATAATACATTCATTGGGCTGATGTGTGCCTTTGTAAAGCGTAGCTTCGATTTTTCGGCTGTGGCCATTACACCCTCAAAGGTTAGGCTAATTAATAGAAGTGTTTTTGAGAATGCAATTAGAAATAATGGCGATTTTGCTGTTTACATTGTGCAGCTGATGTCGCTCATGACCAACAAGGTGGTGCATGACTTAATTCAGCTATCCCATAAAAATGCCGATGGCGCCATTTGTACCGTGTTGCTGGAGCTTGCATCAATCTTTAATAGCCAAAGGTTTCAAATGCCCTTCTCGCGGGTGGAACTAGCTCACACCGTTGGCTACTCCAAGGAGAGCGTGATTAGCTGCCTTTCGTCGTTACAAAGAGATGGTGTGCTTGTAGCCTCTGGCAAAAGCATTGAAATACTTGATATGAAGCGCTTGGAGACAATTAGCCGGTTTGGCTAGCTATTCACCGCTTACTACATCCAAAGCATTTGTCCGTTTAATAAATACCAGCGCATCGTACCTAAGGGGTAGGATGGAGGGAACATAGTTGTATAGCCTCTCAGCGGATGGATTGTAGGTTACCCCAATAGCCCTGTGGCCTATGGGCTTTAGCATATCTTCCGATCTACGCATTTCATCATCAAAAATTGTGTAAAACGAATCGAATTCACAATCCTTAAGTAATGCTTCTGCGCTATTTTTCTGTGCTTTAGGTATACTCATCTTGGCCATTGGCCTAGCCCATTGCGCTCCGGCGTTAACCGTTCCTTTGTAGGTGGTAAATCCAACCAGGGTAACCATTTGGTCTCCATAGTTTTGCCGTGCTAGCTGTCCAATATTTATCATTCCCTCGTTTAGCATAGATGTAGCCCTTGCATCGCCAATGTGGGTGTTGTGCGCCCACACAATGCCTTTGGAGTAGGTTCCGTGGCTTTTGAGCAGTTGCATCACGGTGTTGTGCATGTGCATCACTCTACTATTCCATGACGTGATGTTGTTGCGTACGGCTAATCGGTAGAAATCCTCAGAGTTCTGTACTACCTTGGCGCTCTGCTTGGCATGCCTGAGCAGCTTCGCTTCGGTTGGGCAATCTATCGATTCCAAATGCTCCCTTAGGATTTCAACCACCCACTCCAGCCCCTCGTTACAAGCGGGATAGCCTTGCGTTACCGCTCGGGCATACTGCCACTCATCGAAGTTGTAAGCCGTATAGCAATCGAATTTTGCTTTGATATCATCAAGCCTTTCGGGTAGCTTCTGCTCCACAATCCTCAGCACCTCTTCCATGGCTTCCCACTGGCCATAAACATCCATTCCGTATATCCCAACCCGTTTATCATCAGGCAAATCTTTATTGTACTCCTTTAGCCACTCAGCAAGGCTTTCCACTTCAGTATTTGCCCACATCCATTCGGGCCATCTAGCGAATGTTTTTAGCACTTCGCTTGCCGAGGCGTAGGTATTGCAATGGTTCTTAACGTAAAGATTTAACCTGTATATTGATGCCCAATCGCCCTCAACGGCAATAAAGTTAAACCCCTTTTCAGCAATAAGCCGCTTACTTATTTCGGCTCGCCAGCGGTAGAACTCGGCAGTACCGTGCGTCGACTCGCCCAGCAGAACCAGCTGGCCATTGCCTCCAAGCTCTATGAGCTGAGTTAGGTCCTCGGGAGAGGAAAGCTCAGTGGCATTTTTACAGTATGGGCTTTGGCTATCTCCACCAAATGCAGTGGTAGTGGCCAGTAATATAAGTAGTATCGATGTAGCTGTGGTTGTCTTTAGCTTTAAGAGTATCATGTTAAGTTAGGATGAATGAGCCCTAAATATACTGATAATCTATAGTATAGCAATAAGAATTATGCTGATTAAAAAGAAAACCTATGCATTCTGCTGGCTATCTGTTTGATGAGTGAGGTTAAAAAAGTATGATAATATGCCTTTTTTTTAAAGGATTTTTCTATTTTTGCAACCCGAAACGCAAACGGTCCGGTAGCTCAGTTGGATAGAGCATCAGCCTTCTAAGCTGAGGGTCATAGGTTCGAATCCTATCCGGATCACGTTTAAAATCGTAAAGCGCTGTTAGATAGTATTCTGACAGCGCTTTTTTATGCTACAGCCACTAATAATTTACCCTCCGCTTTACCAGATGTACTGGTATGCTTGGCAAGCCAAATGTTATAAGTATAATCAGCCATAGGTAGTCCTTCTTCCCATCCATTTTAATGTAATCAACAATACAAATTATCCACGGGATAACCATTATTAGGCTAAAGCTAATAAGGGGAAAGGTGCTAACCTTGATATATTCATTAAAAGCAAAAAGAAGTATTGGTATTAATCCTGTAATGTAGAATATCCAGGCTATGGTTGCAGTGCTTCGTTTCATATTTAGTTGAGATGTGAATATGTAATATGTTTGGGTTTGATATTTTGGGTTAAAAGAGATAAAAAAATCGATTTTGTCAAGTTACAGATTGATTTCTAATCAATGATTCAATTTTTCCGATAAATTTTTCTGTTGGTTCAAATAGTGGCATTACCTTATTCTCGTTGAAATCAAATAGATCGTCGTAATCACCTTTTTGCCTCCAAGTGAAAAGTTGAGCATACAGAGTTCCCAATTCTTTTTCAATAATCTCTGTTTTAATGAAATGTTTAGTGAAATTTGTTTTAGCTCCGTTATGAGTTCCAGTTTTTAAACCATTTTTTAAAAGCAAAGCCATTACAGCGTAATAGGTTGCATAGTAAAGCCTATTAATTGCAGAATTCCATTTATTATTTGCAGCTAATATTCTTGCATCATCTAGAGCATCCCACGCACGCTCAATCCTGTATTTAATATGGTTTTCAAGTGCTTCTTTCATTACAGTCTGATTCCGTCAAGAGTAATGTTTTCGAATAGAGGAGTTATATGAAATCGCTCACTCCACTCTTTCTTAGTGTATATAACAGGCGAAATTACTTCACCTGTTTCAATTTCCACATCATATAAAACGTTAATTAGTTGTTTTTCAAATTCAAAACTGATGCTAGGCGTGTTCAATAGGATTAGAATGTCCCAATCGGAGTTCTTCTTTGCTGTCTTTCTTGCTCTTGACCCGTACAGATAAATTTCTGCATTTGGAGCTATGGAATAAACAGCAACCTTTATCTTATTTAGTATGTTTTCGTATTTGCTCATAACACAAATGTAATTTTTTTCGATGAGTTTGACTAATTTTTTCAACTCGAATAGAGACCTATTTTATGGCTAGTTAGCTAAAGACTCTTCTAAAAAACCTCCATCAAATCCTCCCAGCGGGTGGTGTAGCTGGGCGAGAGTTTCTCCTGCTTTAATTTCCAGTCGCGGCTGCTTCCCTGCACGGCTAGCTTAACGGTGCTCTTACCGTACTTGGCGTTTAAAAAGTCGGTTACTTTCGAAACGGAGCTTAGTTTCTGTGTGTCGAGCTGCTCAAACAGGTTGCGCTGTATGGCGCTTTCGGGGCTTACCTCGCTTACAATTACGCCAGCCTTCTTGTATAGTAGGTTGGGGATAAAAATCTCCTTTAGCCCAGCTATAGCAGCTTTGGCCAGCACAAAGTCGGAGTTCGAAGCCTCGGGCAGGGTTACCGTGATGCTGCGCGAGACGTATTTTTGCGTTTCGGAAAATGGGTCGGTATGGATAAAAACTGTAACAAAGCGAGCCACCGATTTTTGGCGGCGTAGCTTGGCAGCACAGCTGGTTGCGTGCGACGATACTGACTCCTTAATCTGCTCAATATCCGATAGTTTTTTCCCGAAAGCTCTGGTGGTGGCAATGTTCTTTTTGGGCTGCATCACGGTTTCCAAATCGATGCACGGCTTGCCCAGCAGCTCCTCCTTTAGCCTGTGCCCCTGTACGGTCATATGTCGGCGTATCCAATCGGTGCTTAGGTTGGTAAAATCTAGAGCCGTGTTTACCCCGTGCTTTTTGAGCAGCACAGCGTACCGCCGTCCCACGCCCCAAATATCCTCCACGGGGGTGTTGGCCAGTGCCCATAGGCGCTGGTTCTCGCTCTCGATGGCAAATACCCCGTTACGTTTTTTGGCTATACGGTTGGCAATTTTTGCAAGGCTTTTGGTTGGCGCAATACCTGCGCCAATGGGCATTCCAATGTTTTTTTGTATTGTTTTTCTGATATTCTGCCCGTAAGCCGTTAGGTCGGAACACGTGCCCTTTATATCCAGAAAGGCCTCATCAATGGAGTAGATCTCAATAAAAGGGGAGAAGTTCCTAAGCGTATTCATCACCCTATGCGAGATATCGCCATACAGCGCATAGTTCGAGGAGAATACCTTTACGTTGTGCTGCTCAATGAGCTCCTTGCGCTTGAATACGGGTTCGCCCATCTTTAGCCCAAGGGCTTTGGCCTCGTTGGATCGCGAAATGATGCAGCCATCGTTGTTCGATAGCACCACCACGGGAACGCCCTCGAGCCGCGGGTTAAATATCCGCTCGCACGACACGTAAAAGTTGTTGCAATCCACCAGCGCGTACATTGGCCTAAAATTTATGAATACAATGGGTTACCACGCCCCAAAGCCTAAAATCCGAACCTTTCTCAATCTTTATGGGTTCAAAATCTTTATTCTCGGGCATTAGGTAAAAATCGCCATTCAGCTTTCTAATTTTCTTCACCGTAAACTCCCCATCGATAAAGCATACCAGCACCGAGTTGTGCTTGGGCTCTAGCGATTTATCGATGATTAGGATATCGCCATCGTGTATGCCCACATCAATCATGGAGTTGCCCCTAACCCGAGCAAAGAAGGTGGAGCTGGGGTGCTGTATCAGCAGCCTATTTAGATCGAGTTTGCTCTCCAGGTAGTCATCGGCAGGCGAGGGGAACCCTGCATTGATATAGG
Source organism: Tenuifilaceae bacterium (assembly GCA_034006965.1). Classification (GTDB taxonomy): domain Bacteria; phylum Bacteroidota; class Bacteroidia; order Bacteroidales; family Tenuifilaceae; genus Perlabentimonas. Next base: position 34,286 of record JAVERU010000009.1, on the reverse strand, counting down.
CATTAACCATAGGTAGCTTAAGTTCCTCCGAAACATCGGGAACAAAGAATTCTAGTACGGGGCGTATAGGAATTAATTTTCGCGGCATGTAATGTTTTTTATGCTGTAAAGATACGAAGATTTGAGGTGGAACAAAGGATGTTCAGGCTGGCTTTCGCCATAAAAGATGGCATCGTCTAGCCCAACCCATTCTAATTTCATTTGCATTTAAACGTTTATACGTTTAATCTGATGAAGCGTAGCGAGGTGAGAAATCTTTGTAAAATATGCTGTAACGAAACAAAAAAATGCATACATTTGTAAAAATATTAACAAGAATGATTCTTGCAGCCAATAATAACCTAAGCGTAAATGCGAATAATAATCGATTCGCAATGGAGGGTTGTTGTTAGGTTGCAATAGAAATATTCAAAAGCAGAACCAAAAGCCCTCCGCTCAAAACGGAGGGCTTTTTACATTTATAGTGCATTATGGTAACGGTATATCTTCAGATAAATAGTAACAACAATAATTACCCCTAAACCAGCGGGTTGGTTGTTGCATTTATATAATCGTAGCCCGCCCATAGCGGGCTTTTTTTATTAACCCTAATTTATCTTTTAAAATGCAAATAGCTATCAACAAACCCAGCGTAAAATCGCTTATTAGGAGCGGTTTGGAAACCGAGATGGCCATCGAACTGGCGAAAACCACATTCTCATCAGTATTGGCACAAAACCTTAACCTGTTTAAGGTATCTGCACCCATTGCCGTGGAGGCCAACACGGGGGTAAACGATGATTTAAATGGTGTGGAGCGAGCTGTTTGCTTCCCAATACGCGATATGCAGACAACAACAGGGGTGGTGGTTCAGTCGCTTGCCAAATGGAAGCGGCTTCGACTTCAGCAGCTTGAACTTCAGGCTGGGCAGGGTATTATTACTGACATGAAGGCATTAAGACCCGACGAAACCCTTTCGCCCATCCATTCAATCTTTGTGGATCAGTGGGACTGGGAACAGGTAATTGGCTTGGAGCAGCGAAATCTCGACTACCTCATATCTACAGTTGATTTGATATACAAGGCAATGCTTCAAGCGGAAAGGCAGGTTTGTGAGGCCTACTCGCAGCTTCGGCCCATTCTTCCACCACGGATTACCCCAATACATTCGCAGGATCTTCTAGATCGATACCCTTTGTTAACTCCTAAGGGGCGTGAGCACAAAATTGCTCAGGAGCTTGGTGCTGTGTTTATTATTGGCATTGGCGATAAGCTGAGCAATGGTGAGCCTCACGATGGCCGCGCCCCCGATTACGACGACTGGAGTACAACCACCTCCAATGGCCTTACTGGGCTTAATGGCGATATTATTGTTTGGAACCCAGTGCTTAGCTCGGCTTTCGAAATATCATCCATGGGCATTAGGGTCGATAGACTTTCTATGCTTCGGCAGCTTGCGCTCTGCGGATGCGAGGAGCGCGCTCATCTTATGTATCATCAAATGTTGCTGGCCGAAAAACTACCACAAACCATTGGCGGTGGTATTGGTCAGTCGCGCCTGTGTATGTTTTTGCTGCGTAAGAAGCATATTGGTGAGGTGCAGGTGGGCATATGGCCACAGCCTATGCGTTTGGCCTATGGCGCTCAGGGAGTAAATCTAATTTAGCTTTATTAACCCATTTTAATGCTAAGGTTTCTTCAACTCCTAAATTTCTGTTAAATTTGCAGGTTACTAATTGCAAAAAGTAGAGACCAACATTTAAACAGCATAAACCCATGGGTGTAGTAGACAAAATTTTATCGAAACTTTTTGGCGATAAAGCTCAACGTGACCTAAAGGAGCTCGCCCCTTACCTTGAGAGGATTAAGGCCGTTTACCCTCGATTAGAATCGCTCAGCAATGATGAGCTAAGGGCCGAAACGGATAAGCTAAAGCTTAAGGTTCGAAACCATATTGCCGATGACCAGAAATCCATCGAGGAGATGAAAGCCAAGATGGAATCGAGTGAACTTGGATTCGATGAGAAGGAGAACCTATCCAATGAGATTGATAAGATCAAGAAGCAGATTGACGACAAGGTGGAGGAGGTGCTCGATGAGATACTTCCAGAGGCCTTTGCCATAATGAAGGAAACTGCTCGTCGTTTCAAGGAGAACGATACCATTACCGTTACAGCCACCGAGTTCGATCGTAACCTGGGAGCCAACTGCGATTTTGTGACCATTGAGGGCGATAAAGCGATTTATAAAAACCGCTGGGTTGCTGGCGGTAACGAGATTCAGTGGGATATGGTGCACTACGATGTGCAGCTAATTGGGGGTGTTGTTCTGCATCAGGGCAAGATATCAGAGATGGCTACGGGTGAGGGTAAAACCCTTGTGGCCACACTTCCTGTTTTCCTCAATGCGCTTGCGGGTATGGGGGTACACCTGGTTACTGTTAACGATTACCTTGCTCGTCGTGACTCCGAGTGGATGGGGCCACTTTACCAGTTTCATGGCCTTTCGGTCGACTGCATCGATAAGCACCAGCCCAATAGCGAGGAGCGTCGCAACGCCTACCTAGCCGATATCACCTTTGGTACCAACAACGAGTTTGGTTTCGACTACCTCCGCGACAATATGGCCATTGCGCCAGCCGATCTGGTTCAGCGCAAGCACCACTACGCCATTGTCGATGAGGTTGACTCGGTTCTGATTGACGATGCCCGTACTCCGCTTATCATTTCGGGGCCTGTGCCCAAGGGCGATGACCAGCTGTTCGAGGAGTACAAACCAAAGGTGGAAAAATTGGTTGCTGCCCAGCGCAATATGGTTACCCAGCTGCTTGCCGATGCCAAAAGGCTAATCGCTGAGGGCAAGAACGAGGAGGGTGGCAAAATCCTGCTTAGGGCTTTCAAAGGATTTCCGAAGTACAAACCATTGATAAAGTACCTTAGTGAGCAGGGAATAAAGGCATTACTGCTCAAAACCGAGAACTTTTACATGCAGGAGAACAACAAGAATATGCATATCGTTACCGACGATCTGTTTTTTGTTGTTGATGAGAAGCAGAACTCAGTGGAGCTAACCGATAAGGGTATCGATTTGATTACTACCGCTGCCGAGGATGCAAAGTTTTTTATCCTACCAGATATTGGCAGCGAGATAGCCGAGATTGAGAAGAACGACCTTTCGCCCCAAAAGAAGATTGAGGCCAAGGAGGAGCTAATACGCGATTTCTCCATCAAATCGGAAAGGGTGCACACTGTCCACCAGCTGCTAAAAGCATACACCATGTTCGAGAAGGATGTGGAGTACGTGGTGATGGACAATAAGGTGAAGATTGTTGATGAGCAAACCGGGCGTATTCTTGAGGGGCGTCGCTATTCCGATGGGCTCCATCAGGCCATTGAGGCCAAGGAGCGAGTAAAGATTGAGGCCGCAACCCAAACCTTTGCCACCGTTACGCTTCAGAACTACTTCCGTATGTACCATAAGCTTGCGGGTATGACCGGTACTGCCGAAACCGAAGCGGGCGAATTGTGGTCAATCTACAAGTTGGATGTGGTGGTTATCCCCACCAATAAGCCCATTGTACGTAAGGATATGGAGGACTTGGTTTACAAAACCAAGCGAGAGAAGTACGTGGCGGTAATCGACGAGATAGAAGCCCTTGTAAATGCCAATCGAGCTGTTCTGGTGGGTACCACATCGGTTGAGATATCGGAGTTGCTAAGCCGAATGCTCAAGATGAAGGGTATTAAGCACAACGTGCTTAACGCCAAGCTACACCAGCGCGAGGCCGATATTGTGGCCGAGGCCGGACGCGCTAAAACCGTTACCATTGCCACCAACATGGCGGGTAGGGGTACCGACATCAAGCTATCGGCAGAGGTGAAACAGGCAGGCGGTTTGGCCATTATTGGTACCGAGCGCCATGAGTCGCGCCGTGTCGATCGCCAGCTGCGCGGTCGTGCCGGTCGTCAGGGAGATCCCGGAACTTCGCAATTCTTCGTTTCGCTCGAGGACGATTTGATGCGGCTCTTTGGCTCCGATCGTATTGCCCGCATAATGGATAGGCTTGGTCTAAAGGAGGGCGAGGTGATTCAGCACTCCATGATATCTAAGTCCATTGAGCGTGCCCAGAAAAAGGTGGAGGAGAACAACTTCGGTATTCGTAAGCGCTTGCTCGAGTACGACGATGTGATGAACTCGCAGCGTGAGGTTATATACACCCGCCGCCGCAATGCGCTGTATGGCGAGCGTATTGATGTTGATGTGGCCAACATGCTGTACGATGTGAGCACCGCCATTATCAACGATACGCATGGTAATGTTGAGTTCGAAGACTTTAAGCTGGAGCTTATCCGCAACCTATCCATAGAGGCTCCTTTCAGCGAGAAGGAATTCACGCAGGAGTCGCCCGATGTACTAACCGAAAAGGTTTACCGTGCAGCCCTCGAATCGTATGAGCGCAAGATTGAAAGCATAGCTCGTCAGGCATACCCGGTAATCAAGGATGTGTTCGAGAAGCAATCGGCCATCTACGAAAATATTGTTGTGCCTATATCCGATGGGCAAAAGGTTTTCCAAATTGTTACCAACCTCAAGAAAGCATACGAGTCAGGAGCAAAGGAGCTGGCCCGCTCATTCAGCAAAACCATCATCCTTTATATTATAGATGATTACTGGAAGGAGCACCTGCGCGAGATGGACGAGCTCAAGCAGAGCGTGCAGAATGCGGCCTACGAGCAGAAGGATCCTTTGTTGATATATAAGTTTGAGGCGTATGAGCTATTCAAAAATATGATTGATAAGATTAATCGCGATGTAATCTCCATATTGCTTAAGGCGCACATTCCGCTTCGCGATCCTAGCCAAGTTCAGGAGGCCAGGGAGCGTCGCAAGCTCGATATGAGCAAGTACGAAACTAGCCGTACCGATGCTCTTCAAGCATCAGCAAATACTCAGGAGAGAAGCCGCGAACCGGTTCGAGTTGAGAAGAAAGTTGGGAGGAACGATCCTTGCCCATGCGGCAGCGGAAAAAAATACAAGTCGTGCCACGGAAAGAATGTAGAATAGGCTAACCAATAGAAGGGTTGCTCACATCACAAGGGTAACCCTTTGTTTTTTAACAACCTACCTCGATTTATAGGCAAAGAATTTCAAAGTTTTCACCTTTTGGGGGTCGTAGTTTTTTGCTCTTTAAACTTATGCTAGGTTAAGTTGTCAAAACAGTTAACATTGCATGAAGTAAACCAGCAGGTTTTTTGGTTCAATTTATTTTTTGATATGAGATTTAAAGCACTTCCAATACTGACTATTTTATTGGTAGCCCTTGTAGGCTGCGGAAAGATAGATCAACCACCCCTAATCGACAGGGAATTATTTTTTGGCGACCCAGAGATTTCTAGCGGAAAACTTTCGCCCGATGGTGAGTATATAGCCTTTTTGAAACCCTACAACGGTACGAGAAATATTTGGGTAAAATCTCGAGAAGCCTCATTTAACGTGGCCTTGCCTATTACTGCAAAGGAAGATAGACCCATCCGCAGCTACTTTTGGTCAGGCGATGGTAGGTACATCCTTTTTATACAGGATAATGCAGGCGATGAGAATTTTAACGTTTACGCTATAAGTCCAAAGGACGCAACCGAAGGGGAAATACCTGTAGCCCGCAATCTTACTAATCTTCACGATGTACGGGTACAAATTTACCACATATCGCGTAAGGATCATGATTTGATGTTTATTGGCCTTAACGATCGCGACAAGGTGTGGCACGATCTGTATAGCCTTAAAATATCAACAGGTGAACTTAAGTTGCTGAAGGAGAACAATAACCGCTATACCGATTGGGTGTTCGACCATAATGATAACCTTAGGTTAGCAAAGCGCTCGCGCGTTGATGGAACCAATGAGCTTTGGCGGATGGATACTAAAGGGCAAACCCTACTCTTTTCATCTTCAATGTTCGAAACAGCTTATCCCATTGCCTTTACAAAGGATAATAGGCATTTCTATATGGTGTCGAACGTGGGCGATGATTTGGATCTTACACAGCTTTACCTGATGGATATTGAAACAGGAAAGTTTGAGCTGGTGGAGGGCGACCCCGATGGCAAAGCCGATTTTGGCAGGTTAGTTCTTTCCGAACGCACTTTTGAACCTCTTTATACTACCTATACCGATGCTTACACACGTAGATATTTTAAGGATAATGATTTTGAGAGGCACTTTCGGAGCTTACAGGCCAAGTTCGAGGGGCTTGAGGTAAACCTATATGGGGCAACAAGCGATGAGCGCTACTGGCTGGTTAGCGTCTGGTCCGATACCAATCCGAGCGATATCTACATCTACGACATGACCACTGAGGAGCTAACATTTCAGTATAATCCACGCTCAACCTTACCTACTGAGCATCTTTCGAAAATGAAGAGCATAACCTATCAATCGTCCGATGGGCTAGAGATACAAGCATATCTTACCATTCCTAAAGGGTTTGGTGAAGAACAGCTACCCCTTGTGGTTCTGCCCCATGGTGGACCATGGGCTCGCGATAGGTGGACCTACAACTCGTACGTGCAATTTCTGGCCAATAGGGGGTATGCCGTGCTTCAACCCAACTTTAGAGGGTCGAGAGGTTTTGGGAAGCAATTCCTAAATGCAGGTAATGGCCAGTGGGGCGATTTAATGCAGGATGATATTACTTATGGTGTAAAGTACTTGATAGATGAGGGAGTTGTTGATAAGGATAGGATTGGAATTTTTGGTATTTCCTACGGAGGCTACGCAACGCTGGCTGGCCTTGCCTTTACCCCAACCTTGTACGCCTGTGGCGTTTCGTTTGTAGGCCATTCCAACCTTCTGACTCTGCTAAACTCTATACCTCCATACTGGGAATCAATTCGCACCAGTTTTTACGAGCGTATTGGTAACCCCAATAGCGATGAGGGGATAGCCCAACTTAAGCGTCAGTCGCCATTATTCTCGGCCGATAAGATAGCCGCTCCACTGCTGGTTGTTCAGGGCGAGAATGACCCTCGTGTACGGAAGGCCGAATCGGATCAGATTGTGATTGCTCTGCGCGATAGAGGATTTCCAGTGGAGTATATCAGTGCTCCCGACGAGGGGCATGGTTTTGTTAGGCCTATCAATAATATGGCCTTCATTGCTGCTATGGAAAAATTTCTTGCAACACATCTTGGGGGAAGATACCAAAAGGATATTCCCCAAGAGGTAGCCGAACGGTTACAGGAGATCACTGTTGATGTTCATGCCGTTTCGCTTGCCGATGAAAGCCAATAGCGTTGTTGGGGGATATGCTCTTGCTATTTAGGTTGTACTTTATGGTTCATTGGTTAACCGGTTCTACTGATGGTTTCTAACATCTCGGGTTTAAGGATTTCGATGTGATTTCCATTCACATTTATGATTCCATCGGTTTTAAAATCCTTAATTGCCCTAATAATGCTCATTACCGAAACTCCAGTGTACTCCGCAAGGTCTTTTCGGCTAAGGGTTAGCTTAAAATCATCGCTTTCATAGATGTTTTTTGATAGGAATAGCAGCGTATCAGCAAACCTACCATTTAGCTGCTTGTGGGTTAAGCTAACAATTCTATCGTAATTATACAGGGTACATTGGTTTAGTATACCAACCACTTTTGATGCAAACTGGCTGTTCTCGCTAATCAGTTTCTCCACGGTCTTTCTATCAATAGCGCATACTACCGAATCCATTATGGCCGAAACGGAATAGTCTAGAACCTGTTGGTTATTGAATAGGAAGGGCAACCCAATCAAACTCCCTTTTTTAAAAATATTGAGAATCAGACTACTACCATCGGATAGCTCTTTATAAACTTTTACCATCCCTTCTTGCAAATAGATGATGTGCGTGTAGAAATTGCCCTGCTTTGCCAAAATCTCTCCTTTACGATATAATATTTCCACACGATTCATTTCGGCAGCGCCAAGTTCCTCCTGGTTAAGGGAGTAAAAGCAGGAGGCCTTAGAGTTACAAAGAATACAGCTATTAGCATTATTTGATGACATGATAAGATTGTTTCAGTTGTGTGGAGGGTTTAAAACTATTTAGATGAAATATAGTGATTTTTTTCACATTTCATATATACCTGTGTTTAAAAATTAGGCCTACAAATTTAGTTGTTTTCTTTTGATATGTTATGCTTCTGACCTTTTGTTATCCAAATAACATATATACATTTACATATCTAAATAAACAGAAGCAATTGGTATATTAACTTAAGTTTTAATTCATACTAAAGCAATGAATATTAGGAATGTAGCAAATCTTTTTGTCCTCTTGCTGCTTATCTGGTTAATGCTAACCGGCTCATTTCAGACGATAAATCTATTGGTTGGAGTTGTTCTAGCATTACTATTTGCCATAATTTTTGGTAAGAGCAGCATGATATTTGGCAAGTTGCGATTTACGCCCAAGATGTTTTTCTATACCATACTCTACCTAGTGGTATTTCTTTGGGAGCTCATCAAGTCGAACGTAAACGTAGCGCTTAGGGTGATAAATCCAAAATTACCCATTAACCCTGGTATTGTAAAGGTTAAAACGAGGCTTAAATCGCCGATGGGGCGAATGGTTTTGGCCAACTCCATTACCCTTACACCAGGAACTCTCACCATCGATATAAAAGATGATTTCTTTTATATCCATTGGATTGATGTAAAAACTCTCGATGCCGAAGAGGCACGCAAAGAGATATTCGGAAAATTCGAAAAATATCTGGAGGTAATTTATGGTTAATACAATTCTGATTGTGGCCGGAGTGCTCATGATGTTCGGTATCTCTTTCTCTGTTTACCGATTTATTAAAGGGCCGGATATTACCGATAGGGTTATTTCTTTTGATATAATGACCATAATATCGGTTTCAATTATTGGGCTAATAGCTCACTTTGCTGGTCGGGTAATTTACCTTGATGTTGCGCTGGTGTACGCTCTGTTGAGTTTCCTTAGCGTTGTGGTTATTGCACGATATATAGAAAGGGGGCTGTAATGGAAACAGTAAAATTAGTAGGGGCAATAATTACCCTAATTGGTTCGGTGTTCATCTTTTTGGGAGGACTAGGGCTTGTTCGTATGCCCGACCTCTTTAACCGAATTCAAACCGGAACAAAGGCATCGACCCTTGGAACCATGCTAAGCCTCATTGGCCTTGCCATCATTAATGAGGGATGGTTCTGGAAACTGCTGGTTATAATAGTTTTTGTTGTAATCACAAACCCTGTTTCCTCAAACGTGATTGCTCGCGCTGCTCACCACAGGGGAATTAAGCTTTCGCAGAAAACTATTGCCGATATGCTCGACGAGGAGATTGAAAGTAAATGTAAAGAAGAGGAGGATAACCAATGAGTATAGTTTTAGCCATCTTCCTGGGTTTAGTTATACTGGTGTTGGCCGCAGTGGCCATATATCACAAGAACCTAAAGGTAGCCATTATTGCCACAGGCGTTGTGGGGCTATTTGCCTCGGTTCTATTCCTGCTTTTAGCAGCACCCGATGTTGCCATGACCGAAGCGTCAATTGGCAGCGGCCTTTCCACAATTATCTTCTTCTACGTACTTAATAAAATACGACAATCAAATGATTAAGAAGGGATTAATACTACTAGTACTAGTTGGCTTCGTTGCAATTATCAGCAGCCTTCTAATCAATTTTAAGGGAAGCGAGGAGCTTAACCCCTTGGCGCGTCACTATGCAGAGCATGGCGCTGCCGAGGTGGGTGCTGCCAACCTGGTTTCCGCTGTGGTGGTTACCTACCGTGGATTCGATACCCTTGGCGAGGTTACCATACTGTTTCTTGCTGCCGCCATTGTGGGCTTTTTCCTAAAGGTTAATACTCGGGATAATGAGAGGGAAGCATCGCTCCGTAAAACCAGCGAGATTCTGATTACTGCCTCCACCCTTCTGATTCCAACTATATTCATGCTTGGGGTGTACATCTTCATGAATGGTCACCTAACCCCCGGCGGAGGGTTTCAGGGGGGTGCCGTTATTGCCACGGGAATGGTTTTAATGATTATGGCAAAACCCAACGTGAAGTTCAACCACAAGCTGCTAGCCTTTCTCGAGTCGGTTTCGGGTGTTGGCTTTGTAGTCATTGGTGTGCTGGGTGTACTATTGGCTGCTGGTTTTCTCGATAATCGAATTTTGCCTCTCGGTAATTTCGGATCACTATTGAGTGCTGGTGCCATTCCAATAATATATGTTCTAATAGGATTGAAGGTAGGCTCTGAGCTCACCAATATACTCGACTCACTTAAGGAAACCCAAAACGAGAAGTAACCATGACACAGTATTTTACACTGGAATTTATTGCCATGTTCATAGGTTTTATGCTACTGATAATTGGCGTTTGGGGTATGCTTACCCAAAAAAACCTCATAAAAATTGTGATCGGATATAGCCTATTCACCACTGGGCTTAACATCGCAATTGTCAGCATAGCATACATCAAAAATAGCACAGCCCCAATTCTAGATAAAGCTGTAGATAGGGCAAGTGCCGGAAATCTGGTTGCCGATCCTTTACCCCAGGCACTTGTGCTTACATCTATTGTTATCGGCCTGGGTGTTACAGCGCTGATGCTTACCTACGTGCTTAGGATGTACAAAGAGAAAAAATCGTTGGATATTAACTCATATACCGATTTAAAATGGTAAGTCCAATATACATAGTTGCTATCGCGCTGGGCGTTGCCTTTGCGCTAGGATTTTTAGGAAAGAGGGAAAAACTTTCGCTGTCGTTGGTTTACATTGCCTTGGCTGCAATGACCGCCATATCGGGCATGTGGCTTATTCATTTTTTGAATAATTCTGCTGCCGAAACGGTTCAGGTTTTTACCGGTGGATTTAAACCTCCCTTTTCCATCAATCTCCAGATAGGGCTTGGCGAGTCGCTTTTCATTGTGCTCATCAATGTGGTGGGTTTTCTGGGGGCCATCTATCTGCACAATGAGCTTGTAAAAGCTGGAAAAAACATCATGATTGTTCTGCTTGTTCTTATCATGGGCTTGAATGTTATGGTCATGACCCGCGACCTGTTTAACCTATTTGTTTTCATGGAGATACAGAGCATCGCCATTGCGGGTTTAATCATTATGATTCCCAATAGAAATTCGATACCCTCTGGTTTTAAGTATGTTATTGCTACAGGATTAATATCGGGGTTACTGCTTCTTGGGACAATCTTTGCCTACTACTTCAGCGGATCGCTTAATATCGATTTAATTGGCCAAGCCTCGTTGCTCTACGTTAAGGGCGGTTCGGTTGCCGTTTTCCTAATTTTATTATCAGTAATTCTCGAGCTAAAACCATTCCCAGCCAACGGATGGGCCTTGGATGTGTATGAGAGCGCCCACCCCGGTGTTGGTGCACTTATATCTGCTGCATCGGCCACCGCTGGTGTTTTTGTGCTAAGCAAGGTTCTAGGCTTGGTTGATGCGAACTACCTAAATGCCATTTCCATTATTGGTGTAATTACATTTGTAGGCTCAAATCTGCTTGGCATTAAGCAGGATAATACCCGCCGCCTACTGGGATACTCATCGCTAGGCCAAATAGGGCTGATAATGGCGATCTTGGGACTTAGGCCATACCTTGGCGATAACACTCAGCTTATTGCCATCACCATACTTCTATCGCACTACCTTGCAAAAGCGGGTCTGTTTTGGCTTGCCGGAATTATTAATGCTGATAAATTGAAGGACTGGGGAATAATCCGTGGAAACAGCCTTTACCTTTTCCTTATGGGTACATTCATCTTCACACTTATCGGATTTCCACCATTCCCATCGTTCTTTGGTAAGTGGGAGCTGGTAATGAGCCTGGCTCAATCGGAAAAATTCGTGCTGCTTGCCGCCATCCTTATTGGTTCATTCCTTGAGGCTGTCTACCTTTTCCGCTGGTTTGGCTACGCCATTAAGTGGGACGAGGTTGAGGTGGAAAAAATTAAGCTCTCAATTCACAAGATAGTACCCGTTGCTCTTTTTGCATTGGCAACGTATGCCTTGGGATATTTCACATCAACCCAAATGGGCATTGAGGTTAACTTTAACTACTTAGCCCTTGGATTTATTGCCCTGCTTTTCATCCTCGATTTTTTGCCTGTTTACATTAAAAATACTATGGTCATTGGTGCAATGGCCTACTACTTCTATATCCATATGGATTCGTACCAATCGCTACGGTACGTTTTCTTCGGAATTTTTGTGGTGGGTGGTATTATAACGCTACTCGCTGGATATACCTTTAAGGGTAAGCGCACTGGATTTTATCCGCTGGTAACGATGATGTTTGTTGGACTAATTGGACTAATTGAGGCCGAAACAACGCTCGATTTCTTCTTTGCCTGGGAGCTAATGACGGCTGGCTCGTACTTTTTGATTGTACGTGGTAAAAAATCGATGACCCATGCCCTTAGCTACATGCTCTTCTCTGTTGGAGGGGCGTACCTTATTCTTGCGGGTTTCGGACTTGCGCATATTGGTCAAAATACAATTAGTCTCGATATACTAAGCAACGTACAACTTTATGCTCCCTACATTTTTACCCTTTTGGCCATCGGTTTCATGACCAAGCTGGCATCCATTGGGTTACACATTTGGCTCCCTGGTGCACACGCCGAGGCTGAGGCTGATGTATCACCAATGGTATCGGCCATTCTTTTGAAAGCGGGTGTTTTTGGACTTGTAATACTTTTCTTGAGCATGGGGCAACAAACTCTTTGGGGCGTTGATATTCTCTACGTTCTTAGCTGGATAGGAGTGCTTACCGCCGTAATGGGTAACATAATGGCTGCCTTTCAGGAGGATGCTAAACGTTTACTCGCATACTCTAGTATCGGGTTTTTGGGCTACGCCCTGTTTGGCCTTTCCATGATGTCGCACCTTGGATGGCTCGCAGCAATCTCCATGGTAATAATGCACTTCCTCTTCAAGGCACTGCTTTTCCTTGCCATTGGCGGTGTTGTAATTCGAACCAAAACAAAGTATATGTACCAAATGGGTGGTCTTATCAAGAGCATGCCCTTCACGTTTATCTCAGTTCTTATCGGAATTATTGTAATTGCTGGTCTTCCACCTCTTACCGGATTTGGTGGAAAATGGATTATGTACAACGCCATTATGGAAAAAGGGTGGTTCATTCAGGGTGGCATAGCCTTTTTTGCTGGTGTGGTTGCGTTCTTATACTGCTTTAGGTTGATACACACCATTTTCCTTGGTCAGCTAAAGGATGAGCATCGCAAGATCAAGGAAGCTCCATTCTGGATGTTAGCTCCCCAGTACATCATTTTAATCATTGTGTTTGTGCTGTCGGCATTGCCAAGCTCTCTCCTTCAGCCCATTGGCGAAATGCTTAAGCCAATATTTCCACAGGGTGCTTTGGAGTGGCATGGTCAGCTAGCATTGAGCCCTTACGGTTACTGGAATGGTAAACTCATTATGGTTATTGTTATCGCAATATTTGGAGCTGTTTTCGCTTGGCTTTACCTAATCAACAGGAAAGCGCAAAAAGTTAAGCAGTTTAATATTGGTTATGCTGCTGAACGACCATTCCGACCCGAGACAACCCATTATGCCTACAATTTCTTTGCTCCTTACAAAAAGGCAGTTGGATTTTTAGTTGCTCCCGGAATTACAAATTTCTGGGATTCGGCTAGCGATGGTGTTCACGCAATTGCCGATAAAATCAGAAGCATATACAATGGTAACGGTCAAACTTACCTGCTTCATATTATTGGATTTGTTCTTTTTGCTTACATACTAATTACTGGAGGATTTTAAATGGCATTCAGTATCGACAAAATATTGTACGCGCTGCTAACCATCTTCATAGTTCTAAACTATGGACTTGTTTTACAGGGAATTATGCCCAAAATTGCGGCTCGTGTTGGTGGAAGATACGGTATCAGGTGGTATCAACCTTACATCGATATAGTTAAGAACCATGCCAAGCGTAGTCAGGTTACCCATGGCATAATGTTTTTTCTTGGCCCCGTGTTTAGGCTAACGGGTGGAATTGGTTTGCTGTTGTTTATGCCGGTGATTTTTGGCTCGCCAATATTCGGCAACTTTTCTTTTGCTGGAGATTTAACGATTGTGCTTTACTTCCAGTTCTTCGGAGTGTTAGGAATGGCACTTGGAGCCGGCGAAAGTGGTCACCCTCACTCGGCCATTGGCGTTTCGAGAGGATTATCGCAGGTTACAGCGCTTGAGCTTCCCCTTACCCTTGGGGTTATTGCCATAGCAATGCAGTACCAAACGTTAAGCATTAGCGAAATTGTTGCAGAGCAACAAGGGGGGGTTATGTCGTGGACTATGATTACCAACCCCTTTGCAACAGCTGCCCTTATGCTCTCATTTCTTGGTTCAATGGGTAGAGCACCCTTTGATGTTGTGCTTGCACCTCAGGAAATTCCTGTGGGACCACCAACTGAGTACCAGTCGGGCTTCCTTGGGGTTCTCCAGCTTAATCGCGCCATTTTCCCCGTTGCTAAGCTTATCCTCTTTATGAATCTACTTTACGGCGGAGCAACAAGTTGGGTTGAACTGATAATCAAAACCTTTGTGATCTACATGTGGTCGGTTTTTGTGGGTGTGGTTTTCCCTCGTTTCAGGGTTGATCATAGCGTACGCTGGTTCCTTGGTGTTCCATTTATTCTGGGGATAATAGCCATTCTCCTTATCTAATTTTTGAAATAATAAAATATCTACATAACCATGAGCAAAAGCGAATTGGAAAAAAGAACAGTGATCTCCCCGGAGGGTGAATCGTTTGAGGTTGACCCAATGAAAGACTACTTCTGTGATGCCCGCCCCAAGGTTTATGAGCCCGTTTTACCCATTGTAGAGAAGTTTCTCAATTGGGCTCGCTCGGAATCACTTTGGGTATTAGGTTTCGGAACCGGTTGCGGCGCCATTGAGACGCGTCCTCTTATGACCCCACGTTTTGATGCATACCGGTATGGTATTCAGTGGCGTGCTACTCCTCGTCAATCGTCAGTTTTTATAATCTCGGGCTACCTTTCGGTTAAAACCCTAAAGCGTGTTGTTCGCACCTACGAGCAAATGCAGAATCCTAAGTTTGTAATGGCCTTGGGAAGCTGCACCATCAACGGTGGAATGTACTGGGATAGCTACAACACAATCAATAGGCTCGATCACTATCTACCCGTTGATGTTTACGTTGCAGGATGTATGCCTCGTCCCGAGGCATTGCTGGCGGGATTCGATATGCTGAAGAAGAGAATCCGCGAGGGTAAAGGCGAAGGCGCTAACCTTTACGCTGAGAACTTTGATTGGTACAAGGCCAATCAGAAGAAGATTATTAAGGATTGGGATATGCCCGATTACAACTGGTAACCGATAATTGATGTAAACAATGATATCACGACTCGAAAATATTAAGCAGCTTTATCATATCGAACAAGTTGTTCAGCAACGCCACGACTTGGTGCTGATTACTGTTCCTAAGGAGTATACAGTTGCTGTGGTTACGCACCTACGCGATTACGAGGGCTTTAAGCATATGGTACTTCTAACAGCTGTCGACTGGATTGAGCAGAACAAGTTTCAGCTTACCTACATCCTTAATAATCCGGAGGAAAAAGTTGATGTGGCTGTACGTACAATGATAGATCGTGATCAGGCCACCATGACATCCATTCACCACCTATGGGAGCAAGCAGCAACCTATCAGCGTGAGCTTAGGGAGATGTTTGGTATAAACTTCCCCGGAAGCCCAAGGGTTGATAAGCCTTTTATGCTTGAAGGATGGGATAATATTCCTCCATACCGCCGCGATTTTGATACGAAGAAGTACTCGGAGGAGACCTACTTCCCACGCCCTGGTCGCGAAACCAATGACCCCAAAGAGTATATGAAGAGTAAAATGTACCCCGATGAGCATTAGAAACTTATTCAAGATAGCTGAGGATAGGAGCCAATATCCTCCTCTCAATAGTCAAGGGAAGATTGATGTGGATTTAACTTCCCATAAGTATCTCAAGATGTGGCATGGGCCTCAACACCCTGGTATAACCGGCAATATGTCGTTAGAGCTAACCCTACTTGGCGACGAGATCATGGCTTGCGAAACGCATGTTGGTTATCTTCACCGCGGATTCGAGAAGCTTATGGAGCGCCGTAAGTATATACAGTGCTTCCCTATCGTTTGTCGTATTACAGTTCCCGAACCCGACTACAACGAGTACTGCTTTGCTGCAGCCCTCGAGGAGCTATCGGGTATCGAAATTCCCGAAACTGCTGTGTGGATTCGCACCCTTGTGCTCGAAATGGCCCGCCTGCAAAGCTACTTGATGTGGATGGGCGGACAGGCTGGCGCCTTTGGCATGGGAGTTATTGGCCAGTGGGCCAACTACTGCCGCGACTTGGTACTCGATCGGTTTGAGGAGCTCACGGGCGGAAGGATATACCATATGTACATTATCCCAGGTGGTGTTCGGGGCTTACTCCCCGACGGGTTCGAGGGCAGGATGGAGGAGACGCTAAAAACCATTGAGAAGTACATGGTCGATATCGAGAAGGTGATGTTCAATAATGCGGTATTCAAAAAACGCTCGGTGGGTATGGGTTATATCGATCCTAGCTGGATTAACCAGTTCGGCATTACTGGACCAAATGCCCGAGGCGCAGGCCTTCCTCGCGATGTCCGTAAGGATTACCCATACCTTAAATATCCCGAGCTCGATTTTGAGCCCGTGGTAGGTAAGGATTCTGATATCTATACACGTGCCGATGTTCGTCGTAGGGATCTGCTTCTCTCAGTTGATCTTATCCGTCAGATTCTCTCGAAAATGCCAAAGGATGGCGATTTTAAAGCCCCAACTCCCAACGTGCTTCACTGGAAAGTTGCCCCTGGCGAAACGTACATCCGTTCCGAATGTACCCGGGGTGAGTTTGGCTACTACATGGTATCCGACGGAACAGAATATCCTCGAAGAATTAACGTACGTGGGCCAAGCTACACGCATGCTGTGGCATTGCTTGAGAAGATGATAATCAACGCAAACCTAGCCGATGTGGCCGGCTTAATGACATCGCTCCATACTTATCCACCCGAGATTGA
Source organism: Tenuifilaceae bacterium (assembly GCA_034006965.1). Classification (GTDB taxonomy): domain Bacteria; phylum Bacteroidota; class Bacteroidia; order Bacteroidales; family Tenuifilaceae; genus Perlabentimonas. Next base: position 17,193 of record JAVERU010000009.1, on the reverse strand, counting down.
AAGGTAAATTTTACAATAACTTTTTGCAGAGATATGGCAAGAATTAAAGATATCATAAGCCCATTTACAGCATGGAAAAACCTTGTTAAAGAGCCCGTTACTATAAAGGAGCCTTTAAAACGCGAGGCAGCACCACGTTACCGTGGTTTCCATCAAAATAAAATTGACGAGTGCATTGGTTGCGGAACGTGCGAATCAATCTGTCAGAATGCAGCCATAGACCTTGTTCCCGTTGAGGGGATTGAGACCAAGGATGGCGACAGCGGCTTACGCCCAAGAATCGACTACGGTCGCTGCTGCTGGTGTGCTCTTTGCGTTGATGTTTGCACAACCAACTCGCTCACCCTCTCGAACCATTTTAAGTGGGTTGATAATGATCCTGACGTTTTCCGTTTTATCCCCGGAGTGGATAAGAAGGAGTGGGATAACGAGGAGAAAGGGTACAGAAAGCCAGGACCAAACTACGAGCTGTACAGCAAGGATCGTGTTCATATGCCTGAGCTTAAGCCCAAGGAACGAGACGAATCGTTTATCGAGATTGTTCAGGGATACTCCAAGGACCAGGCAATGCTTGAGGCCGATCGATGTGTAGAATGTGGAATCTGCGTGGCTACCTGCCCCGCTCACATGGGAATACCAGAGTATATTCGCGCTATACGGAACGACGATTTGAACGAGGGGCTTAGAATCCTTTACGATACCAACCCACTACCCGAGGTATGTGGACGTATTTGCACCCACAAGTGCGAAACCGTTTGCTCAGTGGGTAGTACTGGCGATCCCCTCTCTATCCGTTGGCTCAAGCGTTACATCGCCGATCAGCAACCCGCTGAGGATTACAAGAGGATACTCGAAACGGAGAATATCCAGAAGAATGGTAAGCGTGTTGCCATTATCGGTTCAGGCCCTTCGGGCCTATCGGCTGCACATTACTTGGCTTTAATGGGGTATGAGTGCGTTATATTTGAGAAGTTACCTGAGGCTGGTGGTATGATGCGCTACGGTATCCCCGAGTACCGATTACCTTACGATGCTCTGGATAAGGATGTGAAGTACATCGAATCGCTTGGTGTAGAGATTCGTTACAATCAAACCGTAGGTAAGGATATTACGCTCGATGAGCTTAATAAAGATTTTGATGCCGTGTTCGCCGGAACGGGACTTCACCTTGGTCGAAGTACTCGAATCCCCGGAACCGATCATGCAGATGTTTATCAGGCCGTTGATTTGCTTCGCGACGTTACCCTGGGCAAGGAGCTTCCGGTGATGCAGAAAATTGTTGTTATTGGTGGCGGTAACGTGGCCATGGATATCACCAGAACGCTTGCACGACTTCAGAACCAGAAGTTTGGTAAGGTAAGTATTATTGTAACATCTCTTGAGTCGGAAGACGAAATGCCTGCCGATCGTGAGGAGATAGCTGAGGCTCGCGAAGAGGGCGCTCAGGTAATCCCCGGGTGGGGGCCAACATCAATAAAAATTGTTGATGGTAAAATTGTTGGGCTCAATGTGGTGAAATGTACCTCTGTGTTTGATGAGGAGCGTAGGTTTAGCCCTAAGTTTGATGAGTCAGATACAAATTTCTTTGAGGGCGACATGGTGGTCGAATCCATTGGTCAGGGCATGGACCTAAGCTACATTTCAGGAGAGATTAAAGATAATCTTAAGCTTGATCCAAGGGGTCGAATCGTTGTCGATAAATACTACCAGTCGAGCATCGAATGGCTATTTGTGGGTGGCGATATTATTAAAGGCCCCGACGTGATAAACGGCATCGCCAACGGCCATAAAGCGGCTATTGGAATTGATAGATATCTTAACAGTAAACAGTAATCGAACCCAAAGAAGTATCAACGTATAAACTACAATACCATGGCAAACTTAAGTACAAGCTACATGGGTTTTAAGCTGAAAAACCCAATAATTGCCTCAAGTTCAGGTTTAACCGATTCTGTTGAGAAGATTGTTGATCTCGAAAAACATGGTGCAGCCGCCATTGTGCTAAAATCACTATTCGAGGAGCAGATACTGATGGATGTTGATGCTCAACGCATGAACAACATTTTCGATTCGTATACCGAGGCCGAAGGCTATATCGCTTACTATACTCGCCGGAATGCCCTAAACAGCTACATTGAGCTTATCGATAATGCCAAGCAACTTACAAATATCCCCATCATTGCGAGCGTTAACTGCTCCTCATCGGAGCAGTGGATTGATTTTGCTGCCGATATCCAAGCGGCAGGTGCCGATGCATTGGAACTAAACGTATTTATCCTCCCTTCCGATCCAACTGTTTTGGGTAGTACCATTGAGCAAACATACCTCGATATTGCAACTCGGGTATCAAGCACAGTAAGCATTCCTGTAGCGCTTAAGGTTCATCATTACTTTAGCGGAATGGCGAATTTTATGACCGAACTTTCCAATACAGGAATTAAGTCGCTGGTGCTGTTCAACCGTTTTTACCAAACCGATGTGGATCTGGAAAAAATGAAAATTTCTTCGGGGCATATTTTTAGTACACCCGAAGACAACACGGTGGTAAAACGCTGGCTAAGTATTCTATCAGGCAGAGTTAACTGCGATTTGGCTGCATCAACCGGAATTCATAATGCCGAAACAGCCATTAAAAACTTACTCCTTGGAGCAAATGCTGTTCAGCTGGCATCGGCCATTTATCAAAAAGGCCCATCGGTTATAACCGGTATGCTCGACGATATGAGTCGCTGGCTCGATGCCAAAGGTATTGAAAACGTTCAGGATATTATTGGCAAGCTTCGCCAGGCCGATAGCATCCGACCAATGGCCTACGAGAGGGCTCAGTTTATGAAATACTTCTCGGATGTGAGGTAGCCAATGTCTCCTGTAAGCCCCTGATCATCAATACTTCTTATAATTACCGTTTAATCATTAACCGAGCCTATAACCAATTCTAGGAAAGAGTTTATTATCTTTGCGCTGTTTTTTAAATACCAGTTGATGAATATAGATATAATTCTTTCCGATGCTATTAAACAATGCGTCAAACAGATTTATGGCGTTACCCCTGCTGATGATCAGGTGCAGATTACAAAAACCAAGCGCGAGTTCGAGGGCGATTTTACTCTTGTAGTGTTCCCGTTACTTAGGATATCCAAAAAAAAGCCTGAGGATACTGCAACGGAAATAGGGGAGCAGCTAAAGAAAAACCAACCAGTCATTGATTCATTCAACGTTATAAAGGGCTTCCTTAACTTAAGCTTAAGCCAATCGTTTTGGGCCAACATGCTTAATGCAATAGCACAAGCTACCGATTTTGGGTTTGCACCCAAAAACTCGTCGGGTAAAGCCAAGATGGTAGAGTTTTCATCGCCCAACACCAACAAGCCCTTGCACCTTGGCCATATTCGAAATAACCTTTTGGGCTATTCCGTTTCTCGTGTGCTCGAGGCCAATGGGCATAAGGTTATTAAGGTAAATCTTGTGAACGATAGGGGTATCCATATCTGCAAATCGATGATTGCTTGGCAACGTTTTGGCAAGGGCGAAACTCCCGAAAGTAGCGGCAAAAAGGGCGATCATCTGGTGGGCGATTACTACGTAATTTTCGATAGGGAGTACAAGAAGCAGGTTGAGGAGCTAAAGAGTAAGGGCTTATCCGAAGATGATGCTAAGGCACAAGCACCCTTGATGATTGAGGCACAGGAGATGCTCCGTAAGTGGGAGGCTAAGGATCCTGAGGTGTACCAACTTTGGAGTACCATGAATGGCTGGGTGTACGATGGCTTTGACATAACCTACAAAGCGCTTGGTATTGAGTTCGATAAGGTTTACCACGAATCCGAAACCTATTTGCTGGGTAAAAAGATTGTTGCTGAGGGGTTGGTTAAGGGTGTGTTTCACAAGAAAGAGAATGGCTCCGTTTGGTGCGACTTACAGGCCGATGGCCTCGATGAGAAGCTGCTACTCCGCGCCGATGGCACCTCGGTATATATGACCCAAGATTTAGGCACGGCTGTTCAGCGTTTCTCCGAGTATCATCTAGATGATCATATTTACGTAGTGGGTAATGAGCAGGAGTACCATTTCCAGGTGCTTAGGTTGATTTTATCGAAGCTTGGGTACGACTGGTCAAATCATCTTTACCATCTTTCCTACGGAATGGTTCAGTTACCCGAGGGCAAGATGAAGTCGCGCGAGGGTACTGTTGTTGATGCCGACGATTTGGTTGACGAGATGAAGGCAACTGCCCGTGAAATGTCGCAGGAACTCGGTAAACTCGACGAGTTAACCGAGCAGGAAGCCAATGATATTGTTAGCATGGTAGGGCTTGGCGCCTTAAAATATTTTATTCTCAAGGTCGATCCCAAAAAGAATATGACCTTTAACCCCAAGGATTCAATCGATTTTAATGGCAATACTGGGCCATTCATTCAATATACCCACGCTCGTATCCAATCGGTACTACGTAAAGCCAATGATGCTGGCATTGAGATACCCACCACAGTAGGTAAGGTTGATATTGGTGACAAGGAGCGTGAGCTAATCAAAATGCTGCATATGTTTCCTGGGGTGGTTCAACAGGCGGGCGAGCAGCTAAGCCCAGCCCTAGTTGCAAATTTTGCATACGAGCTGGTGAAGGAGTACAACCAGTTTTACCATGATTATACAATTATTAAGGAACCGAATGAGGCGGTAAGAGGGTTAAGGCTTGCGCTATCTCGTGAGGTTGCCAATGTCATTCGTCAGTCGATGTGGCTTCTAGGAATCGATGTGCCCAGTAGAATGTAGCAACGCCCAGCACTCTATCGGTTTTGGTTTCTTTAGTTAAAAAGTTTAAAGTCAAGAAGACGGAAGACAGAAGACGGAAGACAGAAGACAGAAGACAGAAGACAGAAGACGGAAGACAAACTGGTTATCCAACATCACTCGTCAATATAACGGTAGATTTGACAGGTAATATCAAACATAAAAACTATCCTTTAACTCAATCATCCAATCTATTCAATCTATGAATTCTAAACTTTGTACTGTAAACCCTAAACCTTAAACTCATTTTTCAAAGTTGATAAAAAGTAGTTGGTAGTTTTGGTAATGAATAATGTTTTCCAATCATTCAATCCAGCCAGAGGCAACCAGGCAACCAATCAACCAATCAACCAATCAACCAATCAACCAATCAACCAATCAACCAACCAATCAATCAATCAATCAGTCAATCAATCAGTCAATCAATCAGTCAATCAACCTGTCCGCCCACTGGCGGATCAGTCAATCAAACATATCACTCACTATGACAACAAATAAAAGAGGCTTTGCCAGCGATAATAATTCAGGAGTTCATCCTAACATTCTAAATGCTATGGCTAGCGTGAACAATGGCCATACCATTGCTTATGGCGATGATCCGTATACCGAGGAAGCCATTAAACTTTTCCGTAAGGAGTTTGGTGACCATGTGGAGGTATTCTTTGTGTTCATCGGATCGGCAGCCAATGTGCTGGGAATTAAAGCGGCAACTCAGCCATACAATGCTGTTATATGTGCCGATACGGCCCATATTAATGTTGATGAGTGTGGAGCGCCCGAACGTTTCACGGGATGTAAGCTCCTCACCGTGGCAACTCCCGATGGCAAGCTTACGGTCGATTTGGCTAAGAAGCATATGCATGGCTTTGGTTTTCAGCATCACTCTCAGCCTAAGGTAATATCCATATCGCAGCCAACTGAATTAGGAACGCTATACACCCCCGAGGAGGTGAAGACCCTTGCCGATTATGCTCACGAGCATAATATGTACCTACACATGGATGGGGCGCGCATAGCCAATGCTGCTGTTGCGCTTGATATGAACTTTAGGCAGTTTACCACCGATGCTGGTGTTGATATCCTATCGTTTGGCGGCACTAAGAATGGGATGATGTATGGCGAGGCCATTGTATTTTTCCGCCCCGAGCTGGCCGAAGGGTTTATGTACACCCGAAAGCAGGGTTTGCAGCTGGCCTCCAAAATGCGTTACATCTCCTCCCAATTCTCGGCTTACCTTGGAAATGATCAATGGAAGGAGACTGCGAAGCATGCTAACAGAATGGCTAAGCTTTTAGCTTCAGAGCTAAGGCAATTACCTCAAGTAACCATTACCCAATCGGTTGATGTGAATGGCGTTTTCGCCATAATTCCACGCGAAATCATCGAGAAGTTGCAAAATGAATACTTCTTTTACATTTGGAATGAGGAGCGTTCGGAAGTGCGATGGATGACCTCATGGGATACAACCGAGGAGGATATCGAGGGCTTTGTTAGCACGCTCAAATCGCTGCTGTAGCTTTATTCGCTTTTGGTCTTCAACCAATTTAAATCCTGATTGTTGTTTGTAAGAATTGGCGCTGCTTTGCCATTTGCGAAGCAGCCAGCTTGCTTGCTGTTGATATATTAGTCGCCAATTACTTGACTTTCTTGCATAATATGGGTTACTTTGCAAGCAGATATGTTTTAATTTTTTAAATTCTTGTATGATAAGGAAGATTTTTACGCCTATACTTGTTACATTCTTTGTTCTATTCGATATAACCTTTAACAACTCGTTAAGGTCGCACCCCTCTGAAGAGAAATTTGACTTTGCTCCCTTTTCAAACGAATACCTATCCAACGATATACTTGTTGAAGAGGATTTGATGTCGTTTGAAAGATCCATAAACCAATTCATTAGAACCTGGGGCGTTGCAGGGGCATCTGTTGCCATTGCCCATGAGGGCAAGCTGGTTTACGCCAAGGGTTTTGGGTATGCCGATGTGGAGAACGAGATAGAAATGCAGCCCTACCATTTGCTTAGGGTGGCCAGCGTATCGAAGTTGATAACTGCAGCCGCCGTGATGAAGCTGGTTGAGGACGGTAAGCTGGGCTTGAACCAAAAGGTTTTTGGTGAAGATGGGGTGCTCAACAATCCGTTATTTCGTGGCTATATCGATGAGCGGGTTGAGGATATCACCGTTAAGCAGCTGCTTAACCACTCGGCTGGGTGGACCACCCGCTGGGGTGATCATCTGTTTATGAATCAGTCCATCGCTAGGCAGCTTAACCGTGAGCTACCGCTTGGCAAAGACGATATCATTGAGTTCACCCTTGGCAAACGCCTGCACTTCACCCCGGGAACCCGATGCTCATACAACAACTTCGGGTATCTTATCCTTGAGAGCGTAATAGAAAGGGTGGCCAAGACATCGTATGAGAGCTATGTAAAAAGAAATATTTTCAACCCCATTGGTGTTTTCGATGCCTTTATTGCGTACAACCATGATAGCCTTCGGTATCCTTTGGAGGTTAGGTACTATGAGGTGCCCGAAGCCGAGCTTGTACCTTCGTTCGATGGCCAGGCCAAGCAGGTGCTAAAGAGTAGGGGAGGTAACGATATTAGAACCCTTGGTGCCGCTGGGGGATGGGTTATTTCCTCAGTTAGTCTTGCTAAGTTTCTGCTTTCCATCGATTTGTACTCGAAGGAGACCATCCTTTCAAAAAAATCGATTAGGGAGCTAACCAACACCGAACCTGGCTTTCATCCGCTGGGATGGAGGTGGGTTTCACGCAGCGGGGCTAAGTGGCGCACCGGTTCCTTTGCAGGAACATCCGCCCTAGCCATATCGCAGAGCAATGGCCTAACCTACGTTTTTATTACCAATACAAGTCCTTGGGTGGGCGCCCGATTCCCCTATGAGGTGAATAGGATGTTGGCCCGCGCACTGCGGGGTGTTGATAGCTGGCCAAGTATTGACCTTTTTAATCCGAATAGCATTAACAACCAGAATTTTGTTGAAGTTGGTGAAGGAGTGGAAGCACTCCAGGAGGAATGGGAGTTGAGTTGGGATTTTAGTAACCTGGTTTAACCCTCTGTTGCACGTTGGTGTTGGTAACTGAAATGCCTTTCTCCTTAATAAGGCTTATGAATTGCCTAAAGTAAAGGTCGTTTTCTATTTTTACACCGTATACGGATTCGCTGGTCAGCGTAAAGTTCACAATGTAATTACCTCCTTTCTCGTGCAGCACAACCGATTCTAACTCTGAGTACTTAAACCATTTGTCCTTTAAACGTTTCGACTCAATATACTGAACGAGCGTAACAACAAGGTAACCAAGGCTTACCCCAAGGATTGGTATGAAAAAATACAAACCCCTTTTATTACCAATGGATGAGTACAGGTGTGTGTTGAAGATATACGAAGCGGCTAAAAATGATGACGAAAGAAGGGCCATAAGGTAGTCCTTGGTTTTACGGCTAAGCGTGAACTCTTGGTCATCGTAAACAATATTTACTTTTGTTAGCTTGATGTAGTTCAGTTGGTTCATCTTTCCAGCAATTGGTTTACTGGATGCTAATTTAGCAAAAAGATGATAAACTACTAGTTCAACGAGTAGTTATTCTCGAGCTTTGTTTCCTGCAAGCGGATTAGCTCCACAAACCGAAGCTGGTTAATAATAAATTGCTCCTTATCAACCTTACTGCTTAGCGTAAGCAACTTGTACTTCTCCTCCGATTTTAGCATGAGCGAACGGGCAATGTCAAGCATGTTCATGCTCTCGGATACAATGAGCGTCCCCAGCTTGTTGCTAAGGTTTAGCTTCAATGCTTTAACCTTAACGGCAATCTCGGGGTTAGTAGTGCTAAAGTCTGCATTCAACGATTCCGATACAGTCCCCCCATAGAGCTTATCGGGGAGTACAGGAAAAAATTCGATGGTTCTGTACAGCGATATTCCCTTGATGCTAATCACCATATCCTCATTGGCATTGCGTCCAACAAGTTTTGTAACAGCCACCTCACTTCCTATCTCTGTCATTCCGTTCTCACCTAAAAATGGAATGCCAAAGCTTTGCTTTGTTTCCAAGCACTCTGTAATGAGCTGCTTGTAGCGTGGCTCAAAAATTCTCAGGGGAATCTCTTCACCAGGCAGGAGGATTAAGTTGAGCGGGAATGCCGAAAGTCTATATATAGATGATTTCATTTTACTACTTCTCATTGAATGGCTTAAATTTTAGTGATGCTGAATTTATACAGTACCTAATGCCCGTTGGTTGCGGGCCATCGTTGAACACGTGGCCTAAATGTGCCCCACAGTTTTTACATACTACCTCGGTTCTAATCATATTATGGCTATAATCCGGTTTTTCGGATATGTTATCTTTAAACTTGGAGTCGAAAAAGCTTGGCCAGCCACAGCTCGAGTCGTACTTGGTGTCCGACTCAAAAAGCTCGGCATCGCAAACCACGCAGTGGTACTTTCCCCTTTCAAATAGATTCCAGTACTCGCCCGTAAACGGCCTTTCGGTACCCTTTTCCTGGGTAACGAAGAACTGCATAGGGGTTAGCTTCGACCGTATTTCGCTTTCGCTCATAGTTTTACTCTCTTGTGCTTTTACGTTAATTGCAGTGGCAATAACCATTATTACTGTAATCCACAATCTCATATTATCCCTTTTACTACTTGATTAACAGGAATTGCCGTTTTTTGTTCACGTTAAATACTGTTAGCATTAATCAATATCATCAAAAATAATTACTACGCTTTAGCAATAACCACCTACCTTTAGGGTTATAATTATATGCTAATTTTTTAACCGTAAATATTTGTATATGAAAAAGATAATGGTTTTTGCGATATTTATAACCCTTACGCTTTCACAAGTTTTCTCGCAAGATTTCAACCAGGTGTTGGAATTAAGCCCATTCGATAAGCTAAAGGTGACCAATAGTGTAAACGTGTACCCCACCAAGGGCGATAAGCACGAGGCCAAGATAGTTGCTCGTGGTATTGATATTGAGCATGTTGAAGTTGAGGTGAAAGGTAAAACGCTGCACGTTGGTCTAAGCAGAGGGATTTATCGTGATTATACGGTTGAGGTCTATTTATCGTACACCCAGCTTTGGGAGGTTGACGCTACCTCCTCGGCACGTGTTAGCTTTCAGGATACAATATCAGGTAATAAGATAACTTTTACTGCTACAACAAATGCTCAAATTGATGCCGAGGTAAATCTAAAGACCCTTGATCTAGCTGCTGGTGCTGGCGGCTCAATTCGGTTAGGTGGCAAGGTGGGTTCTTACGAAGCGCAGGTTCGCAATGCAGGAATTCTTTCGGCAGCTGCACTGGATGCCGATAGCGCTTTTGTTTCCGTAGGCTCGCGGGGTGTGGCCAAGGTTTTTGCCAATGAGCTCATAGAGGCCAATGTGCGAACAGGTGGCTCGCTAACCTACTCCAAGTCGACCTTGGAGAAGCGCATCCAGACAGGTATAGGCGCAACAATTATAGAGCAGTAGGAGGAGCTTCGATAGGTGCAGTGCTAGCGCATCCCTTGGATCGGCGTATTATTTACCGAACGGTTCAGCAACCGTTCTTCATCGGGTGGTTAGTGAGCTTATCGAACCATTCAGCAACCATACACAGGTATAAGGGTTACAATGATCGAGTTGTAGCCCGAGTTTATCATTTAGATGCTTAAAAACACCTTATTCTCCTGACAATTAGCATGTATTTTTTTATACATGTTAATACTTTTGCCATATTATCTCATCATTCAAAAATTGTGGCAAAATGCAAACATTCCAAGCGTATATCGATTTGCTTAAAACCGAGGTAGTTCCTGCCCTAGGTTGTACCGAACCCATTGCCGTTGCCCTTGCTGTGGCAAAGGCCCGCGAGGTGCTGCAAGAAACGCCCGAACAGGTTGAACTTTTCTTGAGCCCAAATATTTTCAAGAATGGAATGGGAGTGGGGATTCCAGGAACAGGGATGACTGGTTTGCCCATTGCTGCAGCTCTAGGAGCCGTTTACGGAAAATCATCCGATTGCCTCGAGGTGCTCAAAGGCGTTGACGTTAAGTCCGTGGAGCAGGCCAAGCAAATGGTGAGAGAGAATAGGGTGAAAGTTGGAGTTAAAAAGGATACAGAAATACTCTATATCGAGGCTATTTGTTCTGGCTCAAATGGTAATGTTGCCAAAGCGACTATAACCACAAGGCATTCAAATATTTCCAAAGTTGAGCTTAATGGCAACGTTCTTGAATGTAATGCCGAGGTGAGTGGATCAACAAATGAGAACTCAGGCAAACCAGGCATTGTCTTTGTTTCGTTGTCTATCGATGAGATTTTTAACTTTTCTACCACAGCGCCGTTTGCCGATATCGAGTTTATTCTCCAAACCGTTGATTACAACCTAAAGATAGCCCAAGAGGGGCTAAAAAATGATTACGGGTTAATGGTGGGCAAGAAGCTTAAAAAGTATGTCGACAGCGGTGTGCTTTCCGATGATTTGATGAATAATGCCATGCTGCTTACTGCTGCAGCTAGCGATGCTCGAATGGCTGGTTGCCCCATGCCAGTTATGAGTAACTCGGGAAGTGGTAATCAGGGCATTACTGCAACCCTGCCCGTATATTCCACAGCACAGAGGCTAAAAACCAACCGCGAAAAACTTGCCAGGGCATTGGTGCTCTCTCATCTAACGGCAATCCATATCAAACGATATTTGGGTCGATTATCGGCTCTATGCGGTTGCGTGGTGGCTGCTGCTGGCGCTGGTTGTGGGGTTTGTTACCTTATGGGTGGTGGCAGCAAGGAGATGGGCTATACCATAAAAAATATGATTGGCAACGTAACTGGGATGATTTGCGATGGCGCCAAGGAGGGCTGCGCCCTAAAGGTGAGTTCCGGGGTAGGTTCTGCAATACAATCAGCCTTGCTTGCCCTCGAGGACATTGTTATCTCATCCAACGATGGTATTATTGAGGATGATGTGGAAAAAACCATCCAGAATCTTGGTCTGGTGGGTTCTAAAGGAATGGTTCATACCGATGAGCTGCTACTGCAGATAATGGTTGCGAAAAAGTAATTTTTCCCAGATGATTTCTAATCCCCGCAATGCCAACTTCGTCAATATACTCGAGAATAAAGTAAAGTCGGCTATCTATAGCTACCAGCTTATCGAAAGGGACGACGGGGTAATGGTTGGCATTTCGGGTGGTAAGGATACCTATGCATTGCTTGATTTGCTTATACATCTAAACAAAATCTTACCGGAAAAGTTTTGTATTGAGGTTTGTTATGTTCAGGCATCGGATATGCCCTACAAAGCCGACGAGTAGTTTATGCAACGATACTGCAAGGAGCATGAAATTCCGCTTCACTTCAGGCAGATTCTTGTAGACCACAATCCCGTTCGGCCGGGGTTGCAACTCGGTCAAATGTATCTCAGCAGGGTGCATCTGCATTGTTAAATATAAAAATGAATCAAAAAATAATGAGAACAATTCCTTTAATCACGCTGTCAGCCTGCCTGCCAGCAAAGGCAGGGTCATCCAATCACTCAATCATCCAATCACTCAATCATCCAATCCTGCCAGAGGCAGGCAGGCACTCAATCATCCAATCCTGCCAGAGGCAGGCAGGCACTCAATCATCCAATCACTCAATCATCCAATCACTCAATCATCCAATCACTCAATCATCCAATCACTCAATCATCCAATCACTCAATCATCCAATCACTCAATCATCCAATCACTCCAGACTCTAAACTCTAAATTCAATTGACGCTGCCATTTTAACTACCTTTGGCAGGTTTACCTACCCTTGGTAGGGATCTTCAGACCCTGTCGGCTGACAGGCAGGGATGGCAGCCTGCTTGCCGGCAAAGGCAGGGTCAATCAATTAACCTCAAATTTTAGCCACTATTTCTACGAACGTTTAACCCTCGTTTAAATTTCTAATCTTTTTTTACCTTTGTAGCCGAAATCAACTTAACACTATATTATGAAACTACTCGAAGGAAAAACAGGTTTAGTTACTGGCGGTGCGCGCGGTATTGGTCGTGCTATAGCCATTGCATTTGCCCAGCATGGTGCCAACGTGGCATTTTCTGATATGAATGCCGATGAGAATTTCCAAAATCTTGAGAAGGAGCTTAACGCCATGGGCGTAAAGGCTAAGGGTTACGTTTCCGATGCCAGCAACTTTGAGGCATCGCAAGCCATGGTTGATGAGATTGTGAAAGATTTTGGTCGCATCGATATACTGGTGAACAATGCTGGCATTACCCGCGATACGCTACTAATGCGCATGACCGAGGAGCAGTGGGATTTGGTAATGAACGTTAACCTAAAATCGGTTTTCAACCTAACCAAGGCTGCCCAAAAGTATATGCTTAAGCAGAAGTCGGGTTCAATTATCAATATGAGTTCAGTTGTTGGCGTATCGGGCAATGCTGGCCAGGCAAACTACTCGGCCTCAAAGGCTGGTATTATTGGTTTCACCAAGTCGGTGGCTCGCGAATTGGGCTCACGCAACATACGTTGCAACGCCATCGCACCTGGCTTTATCATTACCGAAATGACTCATAAGCTACCCGAGGAGGTTCGCAACGAATGGATTGAAAAGATTCCTCTGAAGCGTGGCGGCACCCCCGAGGATGTTGCCGATGTTTGCGTTTACCTTGGCTCAGAGATGTCTAGCTATATCAGCGGACAGGTTATCAGCGTTTGCGGTGCAATGAACACCTAGAGTATTGGTTTGTATAAATTTATAAACAAGGGCGTAAACCATTGGCTTACGCCCTTGTTTAATCTAGCTTTTCGTAAAGATGCTCAAGCATACGGATAAGTTCTTTTACCTCAATGGGGTTTAGTCCTGCTGTTGCTTTTTGCAGCGTTGCTTCCTCAATGGCCTTAAGCTGCTCAACTATTCCCTTGGCGTACTTGGTTAGCACAATTTGATAGGAGCGCTTGTCGGTGGCACTAGCCACACGATTCACCAGGTCGTTGCGCTCCATACCATCAACTATTCGCGATATGGCTGCATTGTCCTTGCTGGTGCGCTTGGCCAGCTGGCCAATGGTAATATTATCCTCCTCCCAAAGCCACTCTAGCACAATCCAGTAATCGGGCGTAACATCGGCAAACCCTTTGGCTGCCAAGTTTTGGGCAAGCTCTGTTCTGTACTTTGAGGATACGCGCGTAAGCGTGTAAACAAACGATTTTGTGGTTGGAAACATAGCGCTAAATCAATTTTATATCAGCAAAAGTAAGAAAAATTTATAGCGCTAGAGCCGAACTCAAATTCTGCCTATCTTTGCGGTATGAGAGGTACCATTTCAATCCCCATAAAAAAAGTAGCACGCTTTGCCGACCAGCTTTGCCGTTGGATTCAAAATGAGCGATATGCGCTGGTACTTCGTAGCAATTCCGAAATGCTTACCTGCGATGCGTACACGCCCCACAGCCGGTATGAGGTGCTTGCCGCATTTGGCGCCGAAAGCCTTGTTGTACCCGACAAGAATTATTTTGATGAGCTACGTGAGGCTACTGCCCAAAACGATTGGCTTTTTGGTTACCTGGGGTACGACTTAAAGAATGAGGTAGAGAGGTTAACCTCTAACAATTCCGATGGTCTTCACTTTCCCGAGATGCTTTTCTTTAGGCCCTCAGTGGTATTTGCAGTGCAGGATGGTGTTGTCAATATTCATTATTCACAAGCTAAATATAATAGGCAAACCGCAGGTAGCCTATTCGATGCCATAATGGATGAACCTGCTGTTGCCGCACCGAATGATAAGGATATAATAACACGGGTACGTTTTACAAAGGACGAGTATATCGATACCGTGAATAGGGTGCTTTCGCATATCCACAGGGGAGATATTTACGAGATGAACCTTTGCCAGGAGTTCTACGCACAATCATGCCGAATAAATCCGTACGAAACCTATTTACGGCTTAACCAGCTATCGCCAACACCCTTCTCGGCATTCGGCAAATTTCATGACAAGTTTCTTCTTTGTGCCAGTCCCGAGAGGTACTTGCAAAAACAGGGCAATAGGGTGATTTCGCAACCTATAAAGGGAACTTGCCCGCGTGGCAAAAACGCGCAGGAGGATAGTCAACTTGCCGATAAGCTCAGAAACGACCCCAAGGAACGAGCCGAGAATATTATGATTGTTGATTTGGTGCGCAACGACCTTTCGCGCGTGGCGCAACGGGGAAGCGTTACCGTTGATGAGCTGTGCGGGGTGTACCCGTTTCCGCAGGTTCATCAGCTAATATCTACCGTTTCATGCAATCTTAATGCTAATTATGATATTGTTGATTTGCTAAAGGCTACCTTTCCAATGGGTTCAATGACTGGTGCCCCTAAGGTTAGCGCTATGCAAATTGCCGAGCAGGTAGAGCGCACCAAGCGCGGCTTGTATTCGGGTACGGTGGGTTATATCGACCCGCTGGGTAATGCCGATTTTAACGTGGTTATTCGTAGCTTGCTGTACAACAAATCCAAGCGCTACCTATCGTATTCTGTTGGTGGCGCTATTACCAGTAAGTCGAACCCCGAGCAGGAGTACAGCGAGTGCCTGTTAAAGGCAATGGCTATTGAAAACGTTTTAACTACAAGCTAGCATGAAAAAAAAGTTTAAACAATATATCGAAGACCAATCACTGATTGAGCCTAAAAATAAGTTATTACTAGCCGTTAGCGGTGGGGTCGACTCTATGGTGATGCTCCATCTTTTTAATGCCTGCGGATATAACTTTGCCGTGGCGCACTGCAATTTTCATCTGCGAGGCTCAGAGGCGGATGCCGACGAGGCGCTGGTTCGCAAAACCTGCAAAACGCTTGGGGTAGAGCTATTGGTAAAGCATTTTCAAACAACGGAGTACGCTGCCAAAAATAATATATCTATCCAAGTGGCTGCTCGCGAGCTAAGGTATGGCTGGTTTTCAAATCTTTGCAACGAAAAAGGATTTACCTTGGTATCCATTGCCCACAACAAGAACGATGTGGCCGAAACGGTTCTCTTTAACCTTACCCGTGGAGCAGGCTTAAAGGGGCTTACGGGGATAAAATCAAAATTCAATAACATTATCCGTCCGCTGCTTTTTGCCTATAAGCATGAGATAGAGGAGTACGCCGCGCAGCATGCCGTTGCTTATCGTAACGACTCGTCCAACGCCCAAACCAAGTACGCCCGCAACAGGATTCGTCATAATGTTTTGCCCGAGCTGCAGAAAATTAACCCTGCTGCTATCGAAAATATATATAGCACATCGCTACACCTAGCCGATACATGGCAAGCCATTGAGGCTATGAATGTCGATTTTAGAGCAAGGGTTAGGAGCGAGGTGCCCAACGAGGTACACTACTGCATCGAGGAGCTCATTAAGTATCCGTTCCGCCAGCTGTTTCTCGTTGAGGAGCTGGCCAATCTGGGCTTTTCACCCGCTGCGGCAATCGATATCGAAAAATCGCTCTACTCGCAGCCTGGCAAGATATTCTACTCGTCAACACACAGGCTTATTCGCGATAGGGAGGTGCTTATTGTTTCGCAAGCAGAAGTATCAAAAGATGAAATTGAGGTTCACATTGATGATGGTGTAGCCCAAATAGTGGAGCCAATTTCATTGTTGTTCAAAGTTATTGATAACGATAGCAGTTTTACCATTCCAAAATCATCGGGTATTGCTGCGCTTGATTATGCTAAGCTACATTTTCCGCTAGCTCTCCGCCCGTGGCGCGATGGCGATTGGTTTATCCCGTTTGGTATGAAGGGACGCAAAAAGATTAGCGATTTTCTGGTGGACCAAAAAGTCCCTTTTCACCGAAAGCAATCGGTTTACGTGTTGGAATCGAATGGCCATATTGTTTGGGTTGTGGGCTTTAGGATTGATAATCGTTACCGAATCGATGAAAGTACAGAAAAAGTTATGGTGGTGAAGGTAGTGTAATAATTGGGTTTACTCCATATCCCTTTAGTCATTCGTCAGCATATTTCCGTCAATTTCATCTCATAACAAAACTCTTGAATTATTTTCGTCACCTTTAGCTGACGGGTTAGCACCCAGAATATTATGGGGCTAAAGCCCCAACAGACTTGGCAGTCTCTTTGCCGTTGGCTTTAGCCAACGGCAATATTTATAATCAAGTCAATGCTCACACTTCAGATATTGTAGAGCTTGGCTAAACCCCAGTAAATTTAGCCGTTTTATTTCTGTTGACAAGTACCAACTGCAATTACTTAAAGCGGTTTAATAGTCTAGTGTTATGTTAGGTATATTATGACGTATTTTTTAAGTTATTGATTATATTTGCAGAAAATAATCTGCAGATATGGTACATTACAGGATCAAACTTACAAAATCTGAGGTTGATGAGCTGCTGGGGATAATTCGCAAAGGCTC
>JAVERU010000131.1:0-8547 GCA_034006965.1 Tenuifilaceae bacterium | reverse complement strand
GCAAACTTGGCAAATTCAGCTGGTTGAATCCGGATCCCCCCAAGTTGAATCCACGACTTGGATGCGTTAACCTCCACACCAAAGAATATGACAAACACAAGCACCAAAAGAATTAGCGCGTAGAAGTAATTTGCAAATACCAGGTAAAACCTGGCATCAATGGCCAGTACAGTAATTGCAATAAGTAACGCCGCAGCAATCCAAATTAGCTGCATGCCGTAGCGCTGGCTAACATCGAAGATACTTGCATGATCCTCAGCAAACACAGCTGCATAGATATTTATCCAACCCAAAAACATTAGAGCCAGATAGATTAGCACTGTAGGCCAATCGAGCCACTTGAATATATTACTGCTTCTTCTCACTTCTATCGAGTAATACGGCATTAAGCATTCGCTGCTCAAGCCAAGTTCGCTTAACCTCGCCAGTTAGGTACTTCTCAATCATCAGGCTAGCAATGGGAGCAGCCCATGTGGACCCAAATCCGGCATTCTCTACATACACGGCAATAGCAATCTGGGGATCATCCTTTGGAGCAAATGCCACAAAAACCGAGTGATCATTACCGTGTGGGTTCTGAGATGTTCCTGTTTTACCGCAAACCGTTATCCCAGGTATGGCTGCCACACGTGCAGTACTTCCAGGCCCTCCGTTTACCGCCATATCCATTCCATCAATCACATAGTTAAACCAAAGCGAGTCAACCGTAGTGTACTGTGGTATGGTAAACCGAGGTTGCTTAAGTTCCTCGCCTGCTATACCCTTTAGCAAATGAGGGGTGTAAAAATACCCATGGTTTGCTATGGCTGCTGTCATATTAGCCATTTGCAATGGTGTAGTACCCAGTTCACCCTGCCCAATGGCAAGAGAGAGGATTGTAAGGGAACTCCAGCCACCCTTCCGAAAGTACCTATCGTAAAACTCTATACTTGGCACAATACCTGCCAACTCATTGGGCTGGTCGATATTTAGACGTTTGCCAAACCCAAACGACTCAACATGGTTTTTCCAAACGGTAAAACCCTGCTCAACCCCTCCGAGACTTGGTTTGTCGATAATATTGCGGAACACGTGGCAGTAGTATGTGTTGCATGACACTTGAATGGATTGTATAAGATCGGTTGGCGAAACATGGTGCCTACACCCAACTCCCCTGCCAACTCTATATGCCCCATCGCAACTATACTTGGTTTGGGGCATCACCACACCCTCCTGCAAACCAATTAGCGCATTAACTATTTTAAAAGTGGAACCCGGAGGGTACATCGCCATAAGGGCTCTGTTAAATAGCGGCTTAAGAGTATCCCTTTCGAGCATTCTAAAGTTTGATGTTCGAGGTCGACCTACCAGCAAATCGGGATCGTAAGTAGGGCTCGACACCATGGCCAGCACCTCTCCTGTTGATGGTTCTATGGCTACAACTCCTCCTATCTTGTTTTGCATGAGCAATTCGCCATACTCCTGCAAATGAACATCGATGGTGGTGGTAATATCTTTGCCCAGTACGGCTACGGTATCGTACCTGCCATCGGCATATGATCCCTTAATCCTATTATGCACATCAACCAGGTAAACGTTTACCCCTTTTTTGCCCCTTAGCTCCTCTTCGTATGTTCGCTCAAGGCCACTAATGCCAATGTAGTCGCCCATTCGGTAGTACGTGTTGTTGCTAATAATTCGCTCATCCACCTCGCCAACGTAACCCAACAAATGCGCTGCCACATCACGTGGGTAGGCCCTAAGGGTACGAGGCTGTACATAAAAACCCGGATACTTGAAAAGTTTCTCCTGTAGCACAGCATAATTTTCTGCCGAAAGCTGTTTAATTAATGCTGATGGACGGAACGAGGAATGCCTACGAGCATCGCGAAGGTTGTTGACAAGCTGTTCACGTGTTATTCCAAGGATATCGCAAAATTCGGTAGTATCAAAAGGGGCAACCTGTCGTGGTATAACCATTAGGTCGTATGCGGCCTTGTTGTGCACTAGCAGCTCACCGTTTCGGTCGTAAATCAAACCCCGGGCGGGGTACTGGGTAATGTACCGCAGCACGTTGTTGCTAGCCGACAAGCGATACGAACGTTCAATTACCTGCAGGTGGAATAGGCGTATAATAATGACCAGAAAGGTCAGAATTATAATCCCAGTTATTACGTATCGTCTATCTGTGCTTACCGTTTGCAAATCAACAAAACATTATATATGCGACCTTCTATCGAACAGGTACATACCAATTAGGATAAAAATTGTAGTAGTAATAGAGCTAAGTACCGTGCGCCAAAGCGTAGGCAAAAAGGTTGAAATGGAGAATGCCTCAGTAAAGAAAAGCATTAAGTGATGAGCAAAAACAAGAATGCTGGCATACTTTAGAAACCAGACAAAACCGTTTCCAGATATGGAGGGGCTTCCTTTCTTGTCAACATCCTCCCTATCGGCCAACATCCTGAGCATATACGGACGCATAAAGGCCATAAAGATTGTGGCAGAAGAATGCATTCCATAGGTATTCATAAAGGTATCAATTGTGATTCCGGTTATAAGACCCACCAGAAGCAATGCCCAACCAGGTATTTCGTATGGTAGGATCAGAATAAAGAGGACATACAGGTATGGGTTTATGTATCCACTTAGCTGTACATTATTTAGCACAAAAATCTGCAAAATAACTAGCAGAACGAACAACCCGCTATATTTAACAATGTCTTTTAGCATCTATCTTAACTTTGTGGTGTTCTCCAGCTCTACTCGTTCCTCCTCATGCCTTGGACTTACAACCCAAACCGTATTAAGCTGCTTGAAATCGATAAAAAGTTTAACCTTTAGGTTGTGGAAATTGGAACCCTTCCCCTGAATGGAGCTAATGGTCCCCAGACCAATATCAGCAGGAAAGATTGATGAAAAACCGCTTGTAACCACTGTATCGCCAATGCTAACCGGAACGTGTTGCGGAATATCGGTTAGCAAAACCTCCCTGTAATTTTTACCGTCCCAATAGAGCGACCCAAAATGGTTCGTACGCTTTAGCTTTGCCGAAATTTTCAGGTCGACGTTGAGCATCGATATTACTGTGCTGTAATTGGGCGACACTCCTGCTATAATGCCAACAACCCCCTGACTCGAAACCACACCCATCTCGCGCTTCACCCCATGCTTCTCGCCAACATTTAGGGTTAAGTAGTTGTACTGCTTGTTTACCGAGTTATTCACTACCCTGCTAAGGGTGTATGAATAGTTGGGCGCCACAAGGGTATCTCCCAGCTTGGTCCTTAGCACCTCATACCGAGTGTTGAGAGCAGCTAGCTGGTTGCGAAGGTTGATGTTCTCCTGAGCTAAACGTTCATTTGTACTGGCTAATTTCAGGTACTTTGATGCATTGCTAATCCGACTGCTAGTGAACCCTGTAAGCGCTCTAGTTGCATTCTCAAACTTGGTACTTTGGTAGTACGAGTGGGTACTCAAGAGCCAGAACGAGAACGTTTCTAAAACAAGGAACAGTAGGAAGAACTGATGTCTTACAATAAACCGTATAAGGCTGTTCATAGCTCTAGGGCAGTTAAATCGTCAGTTCGCTAGGTGACCTAACGGATTAGGAAATGGAATCGCTCCACATTCTTAAGCGCAATGCCTGTTCCACGAGCTACGGCATGAAGAGGATCTTCAGCCACATGGAACGGTATGTTGATCTTGTCTGTCAATCGTTTGTCGAGGCCTCTGAGCAACGCACCCCCGCCAGCAAGGTATATCCCCGACTGGACAATATCGGCATAAAGCTCGGGTGGAGTTTGCTCCAGCACGCTTAGTATTGCAGTCTCTACCTTTGATATTGACTTGTCGAGGCAGTGAGCAATCTCTTGGTACGAGATTGGGATTTCAATGGGCAGTGCAGTCATGAGGTTTGGTCCACGAACAATGTAGTCGTTTGGGGGATTCTCCAAATCGGGCAATGCTGACCCCACCGCAATCTTAATATCCTCAGCGGTTTTGTCGCCAATCTTTATATTATGCTGATGCCTCATGTAGGCTTGTATGTCGGCGGTGAAGGCATCGCCAGCAATACGTACCGACTTGTTGCACACTATGCCTCCAAGTGCAATTACTGCAATCTCCGATGTTCCACCTCCTATATCTACAACCATACTTCCCGAGGGTGCCTCCACATCTAACCCAATACCAATTGAGGCCGCCATTGGCTCGTAAATCATATAAACATCTCTACCCCCTGCATGCTCTGCAGAGTCGCGCACAGCGCGAATTTCCACCTCGGTGCTACCGCTGGGGATACACACCACCATACGCAACGATGGGGTAAAGAGCTTGTTCTTGGTGTTGATCATTTTGATCATCCCACGAATCATTTGCTCGGCCGCGTTAAAGTCGGCAATTACGCCATCGCGTAAGGGGCGTATGGTCCGGATGTTCTCATGGGTTTTGCCATGCATCTGACGAGCTTTTTCGCCTATTGCAATTAATTTGCCCGTGCTATGATCTATGGCTACAATTGAGGGCTCATCAACCACAATCTTATCGTTATAAATTATGATTGTATTGGCCGTTCCTAGGTCGATGGCCAGTTCCTGTGTGAAGAATGAAAATAGTCCCATTTGATAAGTGTATCTATGTTAATTACTGTCTAGTGTTTAAAATGTCTCGTTCCCGTAAGAACCATAGCCATAGCGGCCTTATTGCAAAAGTCGACAACCTCTTGATCTCGTACAGAACCACCTGGCTGTACCACAGCGGTAATCCCCTCCTTCGAGGCCAACTCCACCGAATCGGCAAAGGGGAAAAAGGCATCGGAGGCCATAACGGCTCCATGGAGATCAAAATTAAAACTTTTTGCCTTTTCAATGGCTTGCCGAAGAGCATCAATCCTTGACGTTTGCCCAACGCCACTAGCAATAAGCTGCTGATCCTTAGCTAATACAATGGCGTTTGACTTTGAGTGCTTCACTATTTTGTTGGCAAAAACCATATCGTCCAACTCTTGCTGCGAGGGTTCTTTCAGCGTTGCCAGCTTCATATCCTCAATCCGGTCTGTCTTTGTGTCTCTTTCCTGAACAAGCACTCCATTTAACAGGGTACGAAACTGCCTTGGCGGGAGAGGAAAATCATTAACCTTCAGAATTATTCTATTCTTTTTTGATTTAAGGGTATGTAGGGCCTGGTCGGAGAAGCTGGGCGCCAGCACCACTTCGAAGAACAGCTTATTCATGGCATCAGCTGTTGCATCATCAATAGGGCGGTTTGCCACAATTACACCCCCAAAGGCCGATATTGGATCGCCGGCTAGGGCATCAGCCCAGGCTTGCAGTAGGTTTATTCGGGTGGCTAACCCGCATGCATTATTGTGCTTAAGGATGGCAATGGTAGGCTCCTGAAATTCTGAGATAAGATTTAGCGCAGCATCAATATCTAGCAGATTGTTGTATGATACCTCCTTGCCATGTAGCTGGGTAAATATTGAGCCAATGTTGCCATAAAAAGAACCCTTCTGGTGGGGATTCTCTCCGTACCGCAAGGGGTTGTGATTGTTTATGCTAAGCTTACATGCTGGAGGTGTATCCTCAGCACAGAAGTAGCTGAATATGGCTGAATCGTAATGGCTTGAAACGTTGAATGCTTGCAGGGCAAAGCGCTTGCGCTCTTCAAGGGTAGTTCCACCGCTATTGTTGTCAAGGGTATCAATCACCTCACGGTATTGGCTACGCGACGAAACAATTAGTACATCTCTGAAATTTTTGGCTGCGGCGCGTATAAGTGAAATCCCTCCAATATCTATCTTCTCAATAACCTCCTGCTCGCTGGCACCGCCGGCCACGGTATCCTCAAAAGGGTAAAGATCCACCACCACCATATCAATCTCAGGGATTTGGTACTCCTGAAGCTGGAAAAGGTCATTCTCGTTGCTCCTGCGGGCCAATATACCACCAAATATTTTGGGGTGCAGCGTTTTAACTCGACCACCAAGTATTGAGGGGTAGGTAGTAAGGCTTTCGACAGCCTCAACAGCAACGCCACAATCTTGAATATACTTAAGGGTTCCTCCGGTGGAGAAAATTTTAACATTAAACTTATCGAGCTGATGAACAAGTTCATCAAGACCGTCCTTGTGGTAGACAGAAATAAGTGCCGTCTTAATCTGTATCATCTTACTGTATTCCAGCTCTATATGGTTAATTATTTCAAAAAATGATGTTTTCACAACCTATTAGGTTACAAAAATGGCTAAAAGCATCGAATTTATCACCCATAAAACGTCTTAAAATAACAAAATGATTTCGTTTTTTTAAGCATGCTTTTATACCTTTGGCAATTGTTCCCCATAAAAAAAATTGAGACACCCATTCAGTAGAGCAAAATTGCATGAAACCCCTTAAGCCCTTTATCATCTTCGTGAAGCTTTCGCGTGAGAGCTTTGCTTTTGCTTTCCAATCGATTACAGCGAACAAGATGCGCACGTTTTTGTCGCTATTCGGTATCACCATAGGTATATTTGCCATCATTTCGGTTTTCACCATCCTCGACTCTCTAGAGCGGAATGTTCGAGATAGTTTGGAGTCGTTGGGCAACAACGTGGTATACGTTCAAAAGTGGCCATGGTCGATGGGGGGTGATTACCCTTGGTGGAAATACATGAACCGACCACAGCCATCGCTTGACGATTTAGCGACAATCAGGTCGAGCAGCACCCTCGCTCAGGCAACTTCTTTCATGGTGAGCTTCAACAGCTTGGTGTCATTCGAAAGGAACTCTGCCCCACGAACAGGTATACTTGCTGTAACCGAAAGCTACGAGGAGATTCGGTCGTTTGATGTTCAGGAGGGGCGATATTTTTCACCCTTCGACCTGAACAATGGCCGCAGGGTAGTCATCATGGGCGACCAGCTGGCACAGGAACTTTTTGCGGGCAAAAACCCCATTGGGCAAACCATAAAAGTGAGCGGCTACAACGCAGAGGTTATTGGGGTGCTAAAAAGGGAGGGACAATCGGCAATGGGTGACGACAGCCACGATGAGTTGGCCATTATACCCGCCAGCTTTGCACGCTCAATTATCGATTTCAGAAGGGTTGGCCCTACCATTATGGTTAAAGCAAAACAGGGAATCCCAGCCGAGGAACTAATAGATGAGCTCAGGGGAATCCTACGGTCGTTCAGAAGGCTAAAGCCTATAGAGGACGATGACTTTTCGCTAAACCAGGTTAGCGCCCTAAAGGATGGAGTCGACAATATTTTTAGAATGATCAACATGGCGGGATGGATAATAGGTGGATTCTCGATACTGGTAGGTGGGTTTGGGATAGCAAACATTATGTTTGTATCGGTTAAGGAACGAACCAATATTATTGGAATTCAGAAAGCCTTAGGTGCCAAGAACAACTTTATACTCGTTCAGTTTTTGTACGAATCGGTTCTCCTTTCAATTATTGGCGGGACCATTGGTTTGCTGTTTATTTTCATAGGGACCACCCTGGTGTCGAACCTCTCGGAGTTTACCATCACGCTAACCGCCGATAACATCATTCTTGGACTTATGGTGTCGACAATTATTGGGATAGTTTCGGGCTATGCACCAGCATGGAAAGCCTCGCGCTTAAGCCCAGTTGAGGCCATTAACACAAAGGCTTAGTGCCGGTTGGTAGCGATGTAGTTGGTTAGCTCTACAAACTCCAACACGCTAAGCTGCTCGGGGCGCTTATCCATCAATGGATGGTTTCCAGAAAACCCGTTGAATCCTGATTTTATGGAGTTACGTAACGTTTTCCGACGTTGGTTAAACCCTGCCTTTACCACTCGGACAAACATTTTTTCGTCGCAATCCAGCCTATGAGTACTGTTTCGCGTAAGCTTTACTACCGCCGACTTAACCTTTGGTGGTGGAGTAAAAACTCCCTCGCTCACCGTAAAAAGGTACTTAATATCATAAAAAGCTTGCAAAAGCACGCTAAGTATCCCGTAGGCTTTTGACCCCGGTGGCTCGCATATTCGCTGTGCCACCTCGCGCTGAAGCATACTTACCACCTCGGTTACTGAGTCTCTATGCTCAAGCACCTTGAAAAATATTTGAGATGAAATATTGTATGGGAAATTTCCTATGATGGCAAGCCTCCCTTTGGTTATAGCACCCAAATCGAGTCTTAAAAAATCTGCTAACAGCAAACGATCTCCCAGCTGGGGCAGGCTACTCTTGAGATACTCTACAGACTCGCTATCAACATCTGCAGCGTAGAACTTTTCACCAAATCGATGGGAAAGCGCTGAAGTAAGGACACCCATACCCGGACCAATCTCCAAAACTGCATCGACATCATCGGCCGATAGGCTATCTACAATACGCTGGGCAATGCCCTTGTCGTTTAAAAAGTGTTGCCCAAGCTGTTTTTTGGGCCGTACTTTCTGCGTGCTATCCATAAGCTAACCTTGTTCCTTTCTAATGTAAACAACTCTTTGCGGAAAAGGAATTTCGATGCCCTCATCGCGGAATCGACTTTTTATTGCCTTAAACATATCAAACCTTAGTGCAAAGCTATCATCAGGGGTAGCGGTC
>JAVERU010000008.1:0-48553 GCA_034006965.1 Tenuifilaceae bacterium | reverse complement strand
CTGATGGTAAAGCCCCTTAACATCGCGCTGCTTGCATACATCAAGGGGTGTATTTACATATACCTCAACAAATACATCATCCCCCACTATGGCCTTAGCCAGCTGCCTTATGGCAGTGGTTGGCGACACGAACGAACATATTGCAATAACGCCCGAATCGTTTACCATACGAGCCATTGAAGCGGCACGGCGAATATTTTCGCGCCTAGATTCAAGCGAAAAATCCAAGTCGGTGCAAAACGACTTGCGAAAGTCGTCCCCATCGATCACAACCGAAGCAATGCCCTGCTCGCAAAGCTTATGATGCAAGGCGCTGGCAAGGGTAGTTTTACCTGCCGAGGGTAATCCTGTTAACCAAATGGTTTGGGCTTTACTCATTAAAACTGATGGTTTGGCAGTGCAAAGATAACATTTATAAGGTTTGATGAAAATTGACAGTGGAGAGATAAAAAAGCGGGGGCTAATTGCCCCCGCCTAAAATATTGTATTAAAATAACTCTAGAACTGGAAAATCTTATCGCGGCTTACTTTTTCAACCGGTCCAAATTTCTCAGTAATCTCCTTAAAGTCAACCACCTTCTCGTTACCAAGAATGACGTAGGTTTTGGGTTGGTCTTTTATATACTTCTCGTTGAATGACACAACATCATCCATTGTAAGCGAAGGTACTACATCCCAGTAGGTTTTGCGAATATCACCCCCGTAACCCATTTTCTCAGCATTGAGGTAATTCCAAATAACGCTCATCTTGGTTACCCTTCCGTTTCGAATGCTATTGAGGATTGACTCCTTAGCCAAATCGAACGATTTTTCTGATACGGGAATGTTGTTGTAAAGGTCATCAAAGGCAGTGAACGCCTCAATAACCTTGTCGTTCTGCGTTGCAATAAAGCCGTTATTCATGAATGGCTTATCGGGGCTACTTGGCGTAGCGTAGCGCGACCAAGCGGTGTAGGCTAGTCCACGCTTCTCGCGCAGCTCTTGGAATACGATGGCGCTCATACCCGAACCGAAGTAATTATTGAACATCATGGCTTTTGGCAACAGGTCGTAATCGTAGTCAACTCCACGGCTAATAAGCTGTAGGTACGACTGGTTAGCATCGTAATGCGAGAAAACAACCCTATTCTTTGTGGTAGCTAGCTCCTCGAAATTGTATGGTGCAGGAACCTCGGCAAAGGTTGCAGGAACAGCATGGATATTCTCAACCATATCCTTTAGCTCAGCTGGCGATGAGGGCCCGTAGTAAAGGATTTTATGAGGATAGGTTGGCAACTCCTGAATTTTGGCAATAAGCGTTTCGGCCTTTAGAGCACGTAGGTCTTTAGCTGGCAGCTGATTTGTGAATGGTGATTTAGCTCCATAGGTAGCATAATCGACCAAGCCAGAAAATACGGAACGTTGGTTCTGCTTTGAATTCTCCCTTGAACGTAAAACGTTGTTAATATAAAGGGCCAACGCCTGCTCATTTGGTTGACAATCGGTGATTAGTGACTCCAGCAGCTTAACGGCAGCCTCTTGGTTCTCGCTTAGCCCACTTACGTACACGTAGGTCTCGTCGCGCGAAGAGAACACATTGAACGAGCATGCCAGCTTGTAAAACTCCTGCTTAATCTGCTCGGCAGTATACTCCGAGGTTCCCAAATACTCAAGGTATCCTGAGGCAAGGTTCATCATCTTATCGCTATCGCTACCAAATGGGAAGTAGTAGTACAGGGTAAAGGTTTCGTTCTCAACATTCTCCTTGTGCAAAATCTCAAGGTTATTAGTAGTGGTAACCTTGTTGATCTCCTTGTCAAAATCGAGGAATACAGGTTCAATCTCTGGTACCTTCCGCTCTTTGAAAGCCGCAAGATATGCTGACTCCACATCGCGATTGATATGAATTGGAGTGATTGATGGCTTCTCAACAAGCTCAACCTCGGGCTGGCCTTGGCGCTTGTACACCACGGCATAGTTATTACCGAGATGCTCATTTGCGAAAGCCACAAGTTCATCCTTAGTTATTTTACCCAGCTCATCGATATACGCAACGGCATCTTTCCAATCGATTCCGTTGATAAAGCTGCTCGACATCATCCAAACCCTCCCTGCGTTGCTCTCGAGCCTACGCATCTCATTTAATTTGAGATTGTTGATTGTAGCCTCAATCATCCAGTCGGGGAACTCACCCTTTTTAAGCAGCTCAACCTGCTCAAGCAGAATATCCTTAACCTCCTCTAGCGTTTGGCCCGACTTATTCATACCGCTTAGGTTAAGCATGCTATAGTCGGTAAGTTTCGATACGTACGCGCTAGAACGGAGGGTTCGTTGCTGAAGGTTCACATTAAGGTCGATAAGTCCAGTTGATCTGTTTGAAAGCATCATGCCCACCATATCGGCCATCATGGCTTCGCGGCTAGCTGCACCAGGAAAGCGGAAACCAATACTCACGCGTTCGGCTTCTAGGCCAATAACCTCAGCCACTTTAGGCTCAGTAATTGGCTCTTCAGGCTCGAAAGTAAATTCGGGCACCTCTTTCTTCTCCAGCTTACCAAAGTACTTATCAATAATCTTTATGGCCTCATCGGGGTTAAAATCACCCGAAAGGATTACAGCCATATTGTTGGGTACGTAGTAAGTATCGTAAAAATTCTTGATGTTGATGATTGAAGGATTTTTAAGGTGCTCGGCATCCCCAAGTGTGGTTTGCTGACCATAAGGATGGTTTGGGTAAAGCAGCTGGTACATCACCTCACTTACCTTGCGAGCATCCTGAGTGAGTGACATATTCTTCTCCTCGTACACGGTCTCGAGCTCGGTATGGAAAAGCCTAATGGTGGCATCGGCAAACCTATCGGCTTGTATAATGGCCCAGCTCTCTAGCTGGTTACTAGGAATATTCTCCATGTAAACAGTGAAGTCGTTTGATGTGCCAGCATTGGTTCCCCTTGAGCCGATAGCGCTCATAAGCTTATCGTACTCGTTGGGTATGGCAATTTTAGAGGCCTCGTACGAAATGCTGTCAATCGCCTTATAAATTTCGGCACGTTTGGCAGGGTCAGTTTCCACCCTGTACTTTTCGAAAAGAGCCTCAATCTCATCGAGCATAGGCTTTTCCTTTTCCCAATCTAAAGTACCAAACTGCGAGGTGCCCTTAAACATTAGGTGTTCAAAGTAATGCGCAAGCCCAGTTGTTTCTGATGGGTCGTTTTTACTGCCCACCTTAACAGAAACGTATGCTTGAATTCTGGGTTCATCTTCGTAAACACTCAGATAAACTTTCAGCCCATTATCCAAAGTATAAATCCTAGTATTCATTGGGTCACCAGGAACCGTTTCGTAGCTATACTTGGATCCGCACGACGACACCATAACAGCCATCATGGGGAGCAAAAGGAGCATAAATAGCAGATTTTTGGTTGTTCTCATTTTTCTTGTTTTTAGGTTAAGAATGATATTAGTAGAGCTAATATGGCATAAAGTTATGCAAGAAAAGCTTACAAAACAAGGTAAATAATCAAATCATCATTAAATCCAAACGCAGATCATCTACCGACCAACAATTAAATAGTTCTACTACCAATTTCGTGGGAACTATGTAAATTATAGCAAACTTAAATCTTTGGTTTGGGTTTGAAGACAGAAGTCAGAAGACAGAATTATCATGCTTCAACCTTCCAACTTCCCTGCCCGACTGCATCGTTCAGGCGGGGGTCTTCGGACTTTCGACCCTAAAATCATTCCACTAAAATTGCAGTAGTACCAATTAAATAATCGACTCACCAAGGAGGTGGACTTGGTATAGCCCCCTATAAGGGCCAAAGTCGAGCCGCTGCTGCTCTTCTATACGTTCATGGTTCGCTTGATACTTTACGTGCCTTCTGATCTTGTTTTCATCAAGGCCTATTGTGTTTACACTATATCCTTTTGACCAGAAATGGGTAGGGTACTTCAATACGGTTTCGTGTTAGGTTGGGGGGGGTAACTCTTGAAAAGTTTGATCGCAGTTTTTCCCTTCAGGGTTCCTCCATCAATGTGGATATGGAGTTCCTTGGGGGAACGCTTACGATCTTACGATCTGATGAATATGAACCTTTTGTATATTCATCTCAATGAGTTCACAATTTTTCCATTCCAAAGCATGGGAATATCCTTGAACAACAACTCTTTGACTAGACCCTCTAGTACTGGATAACTAAATTTTGGTGTCCATACTTATGTGTTAGCGTTCATTGCGACGGACGACAAAAACCCTTCACAGATAGAAAATTGATTATATTTGTTCTATCAAAAGAACAAAAAAATGAATAAAACAAAATTAAATGTCAATAAAATTGAGATAGTTCTGTATAAACAGAATGAAGAAGAATACATCTCAATCACTGATATGGCAAAGTTTAGAGACTCTGAAAGAACAAATTATATCATTCAAAACTGGATGAGAACTCGAAGTACAGTTGAATTTCTTGGACTTTGGGAACAATTAAACAATCCGAATTTTAAAGGCATCGAATTCGATGCGTTTAGAATTGAATCTGGTTCAAATAGTTTTACTCTAACACCAAAGCGTTGGATAGAATCAACAAACGCAATAGGAATAATATCAAAATCTGGACGTTACGGGGGAACTTATGCACACAAAGACATAGCATTTGAGTTCGCTTCTTGGCTAAGTCCAACTTTTAAGTTGTATCTGATAACAGAATATCAACGACTTAAAGAAATTGAAACTAATGAATATAATTTAGAATGGAACGTAAAAAGAATTTTAAGTAAGACTAACTATTTTATTCACACAGACGCAGTTAAAAACTATATTCTCCCGAATAAAAATTATGAAAAAGGAACAGAATGGCTAACATATGCAGAGGAAGCAGACTTATTGAACGTTGCTTTATTTAACTGTACTGCAAAGGATTGGAGAGAAGCAAATCCTGAATTATCAAAAAAATCAATGAATATTAGAGATATAGCAAGTATTAATGAACTTGCTATCTTATCAAACCTTGAAGCACTTAATGCTGAAATGATTAAGGAAAATGTAATAAAGGAGGAACGATTTATAAAGCTTAGAGAAATTGCAAAGTATCAATTATCAGTTTTGAATGATAAAGACTTTATGAAAACACTTAAAAAATTAAATGAAAGGGTTTTTGTGGATAACAAAAAGAGAATTAAAGAATAGACCAAGCAACGAAACGCTAACAAGGGGTGTAGCCAATGTGGGTTGACATTGGAGCTTCGGAGCGGTTTCGTCCGCTCAAGCGTTTTCGTCGGGGGACGAAAACGTAACACGCTCTCCCACACTTGCCACACCCCCAGCCGATAGGTACACCGATAAATGGCATGGCTTGGTTTTTTAAATCTGCCCATGTCACAAAGTTAATAATTTTACAGGCTTAGCCGATAAAACATTACCACCCCCAAAGGGGGTGGTTTAAGGAATTACAAGAAAACTTAAACAGTTTCTAACCATATATTTTAACCGTATGGTTAATTTTGCGACAAAAAAAAGGGGCAAAGCCCCTTCAAAATGTTTTATTCCTCCGTAACATCAACAGCTAATTGCTTATAAATACTAGCAAGCAGCCCTAATGAAATGGGCATAGCAATTAGAACAAAAATAACAACCAAAACCATTGACACTTTAAATCCAATGAAGAAAAGCAAGGCAAATATCAATCCAAGAACAAGTTGAGCAAAGAAAATCGTCCATTTATTACCATATGTTAATGAATTACTAAGCCTTAGTGCCTCTGATGCTCCCTTACCCTTATCAACTACTAACAAAGTTGATAGAATATACGATAACGCCATTACGATAGCAGGAATAAACAAAAAAATACTAGCAGGCAAAATGATCAGAAACTGAAGCCCAATAACTAGAAAAAACTCTCCCATAAACTTGAAATACTTCTTATTGAATATTTCAAGGGGAGAAATAATTTTCCCTTTGCTTAAGGCTGCTGGTAAAGTTGAAATTGCAATAGTTGTTCCCACATTAACATATGGAATCCAGATAGTTAACAACCATAACACAACACAACCAAGCAAGGATAAAAAGTTTTTAATACCGATGGCAAAAGCATCTTTTAATGTTTCAGCAAAATCTAATTTTCTCATAACTTTAAGATTTAAAGGGTTAGTATTTTGCTAATTTAAAGAAAAATCTTAAACCTAAATAAAATTATTTAAAAATATTAACTCCCCTATCGCCCCCAGAGGTTGCAAACGCCCTAAACATACCTGAAGTATTGAATGAGAGATGGACATTGCCCCACTGGTCGACAGAAATAATACCGCCACGGCCATCAACCTCTTCGAGCTTTTTGTGAATCACCTCATCGGCAGCTTGTGCCAACGATAAACCTTTGTACTCCATCAATGCAGAAATATCATGCGCCACAGTATAACGGATAAAGTACTCGCCATGGCCTGTGGCAGACACGGCGCAAGTGCTGTTGTTAGCATAGGTGCCGGCGCCAATAATGGGCACATCGCCCACCCTGCCGTAGCGCTTATTGGTCATTCCGCCGGTTGATGTTGCTGCGGCAAGGTTCCCGTGCTTATCGAGGGCAACACACCCTACGGTTCCCATCTTCTTGTCGCGCTCAAGGGCTCGCTGAAGGGCACGGAAACTCCTTTCGGTGTAAAAGTATGAGCTATCAACCACCTCGGCTCCATTTTGCGAAGCAAAAAGTGATGCTCCCTTACCAACCATCAGTACATGCTCCGATTTCTCCATCACCATACGGGCAGCCGAAATTGGATTCTTAATATCGCCAACTCCTGCCACAGCGCCAGCCTGCAGGTCGGCTCCGCTCATGATGGCGGCATCGAGCTCGTTCTTGCCATCGTTGGTATATACAGCGCCACGACCAGCATTAAATAGAGGGCAATCCTCGAGGTAACGGACAACCTGCTCAACGGCATCGAGGCTCGTTCCTCCGCTCTTCAATATCTCTTCACCAACACCTAAGGCAGCGGTTAGCTCTGCCTCGTACTGCTGTATTTGCTCAGGGGTATAGTTCTCTGGACTCATAGCCCCTGCACCTCCATGCAGTGCAATTGCCCAATCGTTCACTTTTACTTCGGGTGCAGTGTTGCATGCTGTAAAAATGATCACACCCAACGCAAGGGTATAAAGTAGTTGTTTAGCCTTCATAATTACTTGTTTATATGATTTAAAAGGTTGATAAATGGCTATGTTTAAAAAGGAAAATCATCGACATCCCACTCGCGTGGCCCATCATCCATATCCTCGGGCAAATCGGCCACCTGATGCTCAATGTTTCCGTTTACGTATATGGCTTTGTAGGGCGTAGTAGGGCAGGCGTACTCGCACGCACCACATCCTATGCAAATATCCTCATTCACCTCGGGCAGTAACAATCCTTGCCACGGGACCATGTAAACCGCCTTAGTTGGGCAATGCTCCGAGCAGGCACCGCAATCGGTTCTATCGACCCGAACAATACAATTGCCTAGATGAAACTTGACCTTACCTATTTGCGCACGCTTTTTGGTCTCCAGCTCCAACGGACGGATTGCGCCTGTAGGGCAAACATCACCACATAAAGTACACTCGAAATTGCAAAAACCCGAATGGTAGTCCATATGGGGTTGTAGCAAGCCAAAGAAACCGTACTCCTTTATTGATGGTTGAATTACATGGGTTGGGCAAACGGTAACGCATAAATGGCAGGCAGTGCAGGCATTCAGAAAATCTTTCTGGCTATATGAGCCTGGAGGGGTTACCGGCGCCAAGCGGCTATTGGGCCTGTGACCTGCTGTAGATTCTTGGGGCGCATCACTTATATCGTCTTGATTACTTATGCCTCTTCCGCGCTCCCCTCCTTTCGCTTGCGCCAATGCTGTTAGAGATTTTCCCACAAGGGTTGCTCCCACCATCATACCTGTAAAAGTGGCTATAAAACCACGGCGGGATGAGTTTACCTGCGGAGTTGAATCTGCCACATTCTTTGTATAGGCCAATGTATACCCAATACCACCCTCCTTACAGCTATCGATACAGTTGTAGCAGGCTACGCATCGCGAAAAATCGAGTGTTCGATTTTTAACGTCGATACAGCTGGCCTTGCAGTCGCGCGAACATCTACCGCACGCTGTACAAGCGTTCTTATCGATAGCAAGTTTGAAAATGGAGAAACGAGACACAAGGCTAAGCAATGCCCCTACGGGACAAAAGGAGTTACAAAAGATACGCCCCCAGCGCCAAGCTGCAACCACAAGAATTAGAGTAAGCGAGCTGGTTAGCAGCAAACCTTGCCAAGGCATCCCCTTAAACTCTACATGGTGCAATGCGTAGCTATTGAAAACGCCAAAAAGTTTCACCAATAAATTATTAGCACCATAGTATACAGGGCGAACCAAATCGGAAAAAATTCGCCCAGCAAAGCTATAAGGGTCGAGCATATTCAGCAGAAACAGTGAACCAGCAAGAGCAAGGATCACTACCAATGCAAGGGTTGTATAGCGAATTATATTCCAAGGCTTCATAAACTTGTATCGAACCCTCTTTAGCCTGATACGTGCAACAATATCCTGAAAAATCCCAAGAGGACAAAGGGCCGAACAGTACACCCGGCCAAAAAGGAGAGTTAAAAGTATCACCGCAACAAACCCAGCTGCCACAATGCCTCCAACCTTAATAAACTTTAGCAATGAGGGGGTGAACTGAGGGTACAAAAACCAGTTGATAAATCCTGGCGACAGGGTATTTGAAAAATCAATGAAAGCGAATGCAAATACAATGAAGTAGGCAAGGGCAACAATTCTGCGTACCCATCGAAGCGAAACTGCTTTAAGCATATTATTAAGGTATTAAACTCTTAAACGTTCAATATTTAGCTCATCGAGGTTCATGTTGCCCACTCCCATTTCATGGGCTATCTTAATATGGCCAATTTCGGAAGGTTCTTCGCCAAAAATTCTCGATGCGGCAGCATCGGCGGCAACCATATCGGTGGAGATGATTAGGGATCGTTTCATCACCAAATCGGCTTGGCTTACCCCACGTGGCCCATTACGGGTCATCACACGGTAGGCATCAACAATGTTAAGGTCGGGTTTACGCCATGTGCCAAAATCGGCAATGCACTGGTGCAAATCGTTCCTATGCCAATAGCGCCTATCCCAAACAACACCCATAAGATTTTTAAGGCATATGGTGATTTTGGCAGAGCTATGATGCTTAAGCACAGGCACATTTATAAACACATCGGAATTTAGAATAAGCTCATGCACCTTTGCCTCCTTTAGCCTTTTGCCATTGGGGATTGATACCGATTTGTAGTAATTCTCGGTATTGCCTGGCACCATTCTCCCGCCAGCATTCTTCACGGCATCCTCAATACCACTGTTGGCATAGCATCGGTTCCAGATGTCGCAAGTATTATCGAATACAAATACATCCTTTGCACCAGCCTTAAGGCATTGCTCAACAATTCGGGCTACCAATCCGGGATTCGTGTTGGCTCCTAACTCCTCGGGGGTATCCCATCCAATGTTTGGCTTAACCACCACCGTTTGCCCTGCTTTAACAAACTTTCCTATTCCGCCCATGGCAGCTATGGCCTTATCGAACATTTGGGCAGGTTCGCCACCCATTACAGCTACCAAATCGAAGGGTTTACTAGGATTTGCCTTATTGACGCCAGCTAAGGTTCCAGCACCATTCACCTTAAAAAAGGCCCCGGCCAACAGGCCCGCACCTAATCCTTTCTTTAGAAAATCTCTTCGCTTCATACTCATCAGGTGTTTTGTTGATACGATATAGTTTTGATATAAATTTTGGATGTTAGCTTAACCGATACTTGGCATTAAAGATACGAAAAACACACAAATAGCATATATTTGTAACCTAATACATTAAGCTCTATTAAGGTGCGAGCATCAAAAATTACAAACTTTAAAATTGTAAAGCTATGGCTACATTACAGTTAACCACCAAGAGAACAATTAGCTACGTAATATTCGATATTCTGGCATTGGCCTTTATATACCTTGTGCCAACCATCTCGCACATGCTCAGCTTTCCGCTGTACCTTATAGAACCCATGCGGATTGCGCTTATCCTTGCGCTGGTGCATACCACCAAACGGAATGCTTATATTATTGCACTCACCTTACCCATATTCAGCTATCTGGTTTCTGCTCATCCTGTTTTTTACAAAATGCTGCTTATTTCGGGCGAGCTGGTGCTGAATGTATGGCTTTTCTACTTTATCCTGAGTAAAACCAAAAATGCATTTGTATCAATCCTCAGCGCTATAGTTGCCAGCAAGGCCATTTACTACATGGCAAAGTTTATTGCAGTGGCTCTAATCCTGAAAACTGGCGAAAGCATTATCGCCACTTCACTTACCATACAGGTAGCCACAACCCTTGTGTTTAGCGTTTACCTTGGGTTGATGTTTAGGAGGAGATAGGGGGAAGTTAGGAAGAGATTGGTTGATTGGTTGATTGGTTGGTTGATTGGTTGGTTGGTTGGTTGGTTGATTGATTGATTGATTGATTGATTGGTTGGTTGGTTGATTGACCTGCCTGCCGCAAAGGCAGAGGTGATTGGATGAGTGATTGAGTGATTGAGTGATTGAGTGATTGAGTGACCAACCTTAGGTAGATAGGCAGAATTACTTAGAAACTGAATATTTATGAGATTGTTTTTAGTGCAACATCCACTATTCAGCAGCTCGATTGGTTGGCCGCATCGCATTGCCAATTGAAAAATGATTGATTGATTCGAAAGCGAAAGATGGAAAGCGTGTGATAGCTGATTTAGAGTTAAAGGCTGCACTTTCAACCTTTAACTCTAAACTCTAAACCTACCTTCGTTAGGCAGATTCTAAACTTTAAACTCCGTCTTCAACCTAATCTCCTATCCCCCATTCTCATCTATCTCCATTAGTTCGAGCCATCGCTCGCCCTTGGTATCGAGTAGATGGATTAATTCTGCAATACGGTTCGACTGGCCTATTAGCTCATCATGGGGTAGCGTACCGCTATTGATAGCCGATTCTATCTCGGCCTTCTCGTTCTCCAGTTCCTCAATCTCTTGTGAGAGTTTCTCCATCTCCTTACGCTCTGCATACGAAAGCTTGCGCAGCTTTGAGTCGGATTTTGGTTTTGGTTTCGCCTTTGGCTCAGCAGCCCTTTGCGCCTGCTGCTCCAGCTTCTGCTGTTCCTTCTTCCAATCGTAGTAATCGGTATACGAACCGGGGAAGCCGCTAATATCACCATTACCCTCGAAGATAAGCAACCCATCCACCACCTTCTCGAGGAAGTGCCTATCATGCGATACGGCTAGAACCACCCCAGGAAAGTTTTCGAGGTATGCTTCCAAAACGTTTAGCGTTTCAATATCTAGGTCGTTGGTTGGCTCATCGAGGATAAGGAAGTTGGGGCTTCGCATAAGGATGGTGAGCAGGTATAGCCTGCGCTTCTCGCCTCCGCTAAGCTTATGCACATAGGCATTCTGCACCTCGGGTGCAAACAGAAACATGTTTAGGAATTGCGACACCGAAAGACTTTTACCATCGCCCAGCGTTACCACCTCGGCCACCTCACGCGCCACATCAATCACCTTCATATCCTCACGGATTTTCATCCCCTCCTGACGGTAGTAACCAAACACAACGGTTTCGCCCACCTCTATAACACCCTTATCGGCTGGGATAGCCTGTGTGATAACATTCAGGAATGTAGACTTACCCGTACCATTATCGCCCACAATACCCAACCGCTCGAAGCGGTTAAAGGTGTAAGAGAAATCTTTAAGAATAACTAGGTCGCCAAACGATTTCTCGAGCCCTTTGGCCTCCAAAATCTTTTTCCCCAACCGAGCCGCACCTACGCTTATGCGCACATTGCTATTGCTAAACCGCTGGGTGGCCTTTGAGCGTAGATCGTAAAACGCATCGATACGATACTTCGCTTTTGTTGTACGGGCAGGGGGTGAGCGCCGCATCCAGTCGAGCTCGCGGCGGTAAAGATTCGAGGCCTTCTCCACCTGCGCACTACGGGCCTCTATTCGCTCCTGTCGTTTCTCAATGTAGTATGCGTAATTACCCTTGTACCAGAAGAGTTCCTTCTGGTCGAGTTCAATAATATCGGTGCAAACCCGATTTAGAAAAAATCTATCGTGGGTAACCATTAGCAGGGTAATGCGGCTGTTCTTAAGGAAATCCTCGAGCCACTCCACCATATCGAGATCGAGGTGGTTGGTTGGCTCATCGAGAATAAGTAAGTCGGGCTCGTTAATTAGCGCAGCAGCAAGGGCTACGCGCTTTTGCTGCCCCCCCGAAAGCGTTCCAACCGACTGATCGAGATTAAAGATTTTGAGCTGAGTAAGAATTTGCCTTGCCTTCACCTCTATATCCCAAGCGCTATGCTTATCCATCAGCTCAAGGGCATGCTCCATTTCACTTTTCGAGTGCGAGGCCAAAGCGTGCTGATAGGCAAAAATTGCCTCGCCTTTCTCGTCACCTGAAGCAAATACGTTCTCGATGATAGACTTTGTGGTGTCGAGTATGGGGTTTTGATCGAGGTAGCCGACCCTCAAATCGTTTTGCCAAACAATGCTTCCCGAGTCCTTTGATTCGATACCTGCGATTATTTTCAGCAGGGTGGTTTTGCCTGCTCCATTACGGGCAATTAAACCAACGCGTTGGTCTTTGCCTATGGCAAACCTTATATCTTGAAATAGAACTAAATCGCCAAACGACTTGCTAACATCTTCGACCTGAAGGTATGGAATCATAAAAAATATTTTTGTGCAAAAGTAGCATTAAATTGCGCTACCACAAGGCGACAGCATAGAGTGGTAGTGTTGTTTTTTGGTGCTACCGCATTGTTGGTGGAAGATTTTTATTCGTTGAGGTTACTGTATGGTTGTCGGTTGTTCCTGCCTGCCTTGACGGCAGTCAGGCAGGGGTTGTGAGTTGTAAACCGTCTATTAACTTTCGCCTTTCAGACTTTCGACCCTTCGGCAAGCTCAGCGCATACTTTCGACTTTTGACCCTTAGCAAATTACTATATAACTAGAGGTATAACATCTTTCTATCGCCATGACTTCATGAAGAAAATCAGCATTAGCCCAAAAATCTCCAAACGGCCAAGTAGCATATTGAAGGTGAGTAGCACCTTTCCAAAATCGGGGATTATGGCGTAGTTTGATGCAGAACCCACCTCGCCAAACCCAGGGCCAACTGTACTTATGGTGGCAGCCGATGCAGAAAATGCAGTGGTAATATCGACCCCCATAGCAGTAAGCGCCAAACCATTGAGAAACAGAATCAAAACGTACAACACAATGAATAGCAGAACTGAGGCTACGGTTTCGTCATCAACAGGTTGTCCATCGAACCTGACAGGTATAACGGCCTGTGGATGCTGTAGCTTCAGCACTTGTCGCTTAAGGGTTTGCAAAAATATCACCACCCTGTCGACCTTAATACCCCCTGCGGTTGAGCCAGCACAGGCACACTGAAAGGTGAAGTACATAAGAATCATGATGGAGAAAGGGGGCCATAGCGTTGTATCGTAAGTTCCGTAACCCGTTGTGGTGCTAATGGATACCACCTGAAAGGCTGCAAACCGAAGGGCCTCGGGAAAGGTTTCGTAGGTACTTCCCCAAGTGTTGAGCGAAACGAAAACAATCCCAATTATGATGGATAAAGCATAAAATCTTAAAACCGATGATTTGTACCACTTGTTCCCTTTGAATGTGAACAGAGAATACAGCAGGCCAAAGTGCATACCGGCGAGAAACATAAAAACGATAATGATAACCTCAATGGCTACGCTGTTGTAAAAGCCAATACTTGCATTCTTAGGTGAAAAGCCTCCAGTAGCAACTGTTCCAAATGCGTGGGTTACTGCATCGAACAAATCCATTCCAAAAACATACAAAAGGATAGTTTCGGCTAGGGTTAAACCAAGGTATACGAATATTACAACTCTTAATGTTTTATTGGTTTTGTAATGAAAGTTCGACTTGGCCAATGGCGACATCTCAAGTCGCGATAGCGACATGCGCGCTTTACCTAGGGCGGGTACAATGATTAGCATAAACAGAATTATGCCAATACCGCCCAACCAGTGGGTTGCGGATCGCCAAAACAAGAGTCCTTTGGGTAGTACCTCAATATCATTTAAAATGGTAGAACCCGTAGTGGTAAAGCCAGCCACACTCTCGAACCAGGCATTAACGATTGAGAATTCGCCTCCCCACAGCGCATAGGGTAGCATACCAAAAAAACAAACCAGAACCCAGCTGAACACCACAATAACGTACCCCTCCTTGTGGGTAATTTGGTTTGATGGCGGCACAAATATCATGGGGAATATCCCTATTAAAGATGTTAGTATACCGCTAAGCAAAAGGGGTATTTGTCCAGAATCTCCATTAAATGCCGAAATAATGAACGACACAAACATTAAACCTGCGCTAAGCAGTAGCACCAAGCCAATGTAACGGATAATAATTTGTGGACGCATATAGTGTTACTCAAACTTTTTTGTTCCAGCCTTTTGCAATGAGATTAGGCTTAATATTGACTCCTTTAGGCTGTGAAACTCATCCTTGGTTTCGAGAACAACATCAAAAGGTTTCCTATACTTAACATAATCGTTAATACCCTTGGTAAGCTTTATTATAGGGTCAACAAAGTAGTGATGCACCAAAAATGTAAATACCAAGGTGAAAATAATGCTGGTAATAATTACAATTAATCCTGGCATTGAAGCTCTTTGTGCACTAGTCTCGAGGAATGCAGCTGATTTGAATAGCCCCTGTTGATTTATGGTAATAAGATTTTTAACATGATCACTGGTAGCCATAGTATAGCCACTCACGTTGGAAAGGTAATCGTTAAGGTTAAAGCGGGGGTTTTTGAATGATTTTTCGGCCAACGACAAAAATGCGGCGTAGTGAACCCTAACCGAGTCGACATATGCTTTCTCCTCCTTTAGATTTAAGTTCATGTAGGCGCTATCCAAATTGGTTACAATTATACTATGGGCTTTGTAAAACTTCTCGGTAGCCATAGCCGAATCACCATTGGCAAACAGCAGCAATGCGAACTCCTGCTTCTCCAGGGCATCGAGCATATTCCGAGAGTAATCAATACTCCGATAGTTGTCGTATATAAGCCCCTTGACAGAACGGCCAAGCTTGGTAAGCTCGAAAATGGAGATGGCACCCGAGATGAAAAGCATCAACCCCAGGATGATAAACCCAAGCATAATCTTTGTGCGAATACCCATAGCGCTTAAATTTTAGGCTACAAATGTATAAAGTAAAGCATGATTATACCCAGTAGCATCAAAAAAAATGAATGCGAATGCTGGCGCAAGTTTTGTAAATTGCGTGTGTCAAATGCACAAGAAAGGTAATTAAAATTTTCGATCACACCGATTTAATGACCGACAAAGAGCTTATAGAGGAAATCCTACAGCACAGTAGCCAAAAGGCTTTTGCCATGCTTGTGGAAAGGTATCAAGAGCTAGTAGTAAAAACGTGCAAAGGTTTTACCAACTCATATGCCGATGCAGAGGATATAGCCCAGGATGTGTTTATAGAGGTTTTTGAGTCGCTAGAGGGGTTTAGAAGCGAGGCCAAGCTATCGACCTGGATATACAGAATTGCTGTAAACAAATCGCTGAACTTTGTGCGTAAACAGAAACGCGAGAGGCTGTTCCGCAGCATCGAAGGTTTTTTTACTGCTCAAAACAACGACGAGGAGCCAATGCAAATTGAAGACATGGGTAGGAACAAACCCGACAGCAATATCGAGCGTAGCGAGAACAAGCGGATGCTAAAAGAGTCGATAAACAAATTGCCCGAGAACCAGCGTATAGCATTTATCCTAAGCAAATACCAAGATCTATCGTACAAAGAGATTGCCGAAGTAATGGAGGTTAGCCTCCCATCAGTTGAGTCGTTGCTCTTTAGAGCAAAAACAAATCTGCAGAAGCATATTTTAAGCGAGATGCAAAAATAATACACCCCTAACCGCAAGTTATAACCACAAACAGTGTCTAAACCATTAAAGAGCAGAACCAGATGAAGTGCAAAGAGGCAAATATTAACTTACTGAGCTACCTAGACGGAGAACTCAACACAGAGCAGCAAGGCAGGGTTGAGCAACATCTAGCCAGCTGCAAACAGTGCCAAGGTGCTCTTGAAAACCTGAAGCAGATATACATTGATATTATTAAGGGTGAAAAGGAGCAATACCAACCTAACCCCTACTTGGCCACTAAGGTGTGGGACAAGATACAGACCAGCAACCAAACGGTAAAAGTGCCAGTGATCCCAATGCGAAGGTCGACAATTGCCACCCTAGCAGCTGCAGGCATAGCCTTTGGCATTGCAATAGGAACGCTGTTTAACGCCTCACTAGCCGACACAAATGGCAACAACCATGATCAGTGGACACAGCTAGCCAACGAGTATTTTCCTAGCGATGTATTTTCGCCATACGAAATTTTTGACGATAACAACTAATGCGAGAGCCATGAATATTTTCACAAAAAACAGAATGCTAGTTGGAGCGGTAATACTGCTTGTGGCGATAAACGTTGCAACCATTGGCACCATAGCTCTCAAACTACCGAAGCCCCAAAGCCCTAACGTAAGAGAGGGGTTTACTAGGCAAGGGTCAAACCTAGGCATGAGTATATCAACAGAACTAGGGCTAACTCCCGAACAGGAAACGATATTTGAAGAGCTAAGAAAAAGTTATTTTGAAGAGAACCTTGAGATTAGACGAACAATACAGGCACACCACAGAATGATTATGCAGGAGCTAGATTCCGAAAGCCCCAACAGGGTAAAGCTCGATAGCCTGGCAGGAGAGATTGGCCGTTTGCATGAGCAGCAGCAGCTTGCAACCATTGAACACTTTACAACGCTTCGCGAGGTTTGCTCGCCAGAGCAATATCAAAATTTACAAAAACTATTCCGTAGAGCAATGCCACCAAACCAACGAATGTTGCACAGAGAACGTAGGCAACCCATGGAACGCAGACGAAACACAACTACCAACGAATAGGTTCAACATTAGCGCTAATGTAACTTAATAATTACCAAACAATTTGTAAAACCAAAACAAACAATAGCTATGAAAAGGATTAAGATTTTTGCAGCAATGGCCCTCATGGCTGGGCTAATGATTAGCACCAACGAAGTGATGGCGCAACGGGGACAAGGACGTGGAGTAGCAGCCCCAGCAGATGGCCTAGGAATGATGAGCTATGCCCAAGGGCAAGGAATGATGAACTATGGCAACAGACCCTACAGAGGTACAGGCCAGTGCTTATTGAATTTAACCGAAGAGCAGGATGCTAAAATTACCGAGCTTCGCACGCAGCACCTGAAGGAGGTGACCCCTCTACGTAACGAGCTTAACGAGAAACGCGCTCGTCTCCGTACGCTTCAATCGGCTGATAAGCAGGATTTAAATGCTATAAACAAAACTATCGATGAGATGGGAGCGCTTCGCACCAGTATCCAAAAGAAAGGTGCAGCCCATAGAGCCGAAGTAGCCTCGTTGCTAACCGATGAGCAAAGGGTTGCCTTTAACGCCCACAAATCGAACAGAATGAACCGCGGAAAAGGCACCATGGGTGGCGGTAGATGCGGAAGGTACTAGAACAATGGTTTAGAGTTAAGCTAGAGAGACCCCATTGAGCAATTCAATGGGGTCTCTTATTTGGTCCAAATCTATGAGAATAAATAGATTCATCAGATTGAGAACTAGTTGCTAATTTTGGTGTTAACCACATCGGCTATTGCCTGTTCCACCTCATCAATATCGAAGGGCTTAAATAAACATCGATTCAACACTCCATCATCAATTGCTTGCTGAATTGGCTCAGACAACCCATACCCTGTAAGAATATAGAACGATATACGAGGATACAAAAGCTTTGCCTTACGGGCAAACTCAACGCCGCTCATCCAGGGCATCTTCATATCGGTAAAAACAACTGATATATCGCTATTTTCGGCAAGTACCTTCAAAGCCTCTGCTCCCGACTCGGCAGTAATAACATGGTAGTTCTCCCCAAAGCATGTTTTAAAAAGCATCAGGTTAATTGGCTCATCATCAACAAACAGAAGTTTTAGCGAGGTATTCATCTGCTTAACTTTTTAGGGGTAGGGTTATGGTTGCTGTGGTCCCCTCACCTT
The DNA here is from genome assembly GCA_034006965.1 of Tenuifilaceae bacterium. Lineage (GTDB taxonomy): Bacteria > Bacteroidota > Bacteroidia > Bacteroidales > Tenuifilaceae > Perlabentimonas. The sequence goes on along the minus strand of JAVERU010000008.1, from coordinate 30,354 downwards.
CAACCGATTCAAAATCAATCTTTCCCTTGTGATCACGAATTATGCTTAGGGCTATTGATAACCCCAAGCCTATACCTTGACCAGGGTCTTTGGTTGTAAAAAAGGGATCGGTAATTCTATTCAAATCATCAGGGCTAATCCCCTTCCCGCTATCATTTATAACAACTCGTACTTTTTTGGCTGTTGCCGTTGTTGAAATATTAATATCACCCCTTTGGTCAATTGCCTGAATTGAGTTAAGCAGGATATTGAGGAATACCTGATGAAGCTGAGCCTCGTTGCATAGCACGTTTAAAGGGCCATCATAATAATTACATTTAAGGGCTATGGTATCCTTAATCTGACCTTGAATCATGATGAGGCTATTGTTGATAATGCTATGGATATCGCAAATCGTTTTGGTTTGGTTGTCCTTGCGGGTGTAGTGATTTAAGCTGTTTACAACAACAACCGAACGGTGTATTCCTTCCCTTATTGCACTAATCAATGGCTCGACATTGTCCTTATGATCAGGGAAGTGCTTAGCGAAATAGTTTTCAATTCCAAGAATACCGCCTTGTATAAAGTTTAAGGGGTTATTTATCTCGTGGGCAATACCCGAGGCTAATACCCCAAGCGAGGCCATCTTTTCCGACTGAACAAGTTGATGCTGCGTATTTTTTAAGTCAACCATAGCCTCCTGTAGCTTTGTTTTCTGATCGTACAGCTCGTCGTTAATGGCTGTTAGCTCCTCATTGGCAGCCTCCAGCTCCTCGGTCCGCTCTTTCACCAGCTGCTCCAGATGATTTCTGTACTGCTCAAGCTCCATGGCCGACTTCTTCTTCTCTGATATATCTCTTACAACGGTAAGTATTCGTCTATGCCCATTTATTGTTGCGCTGCGCAACGATACCTCGGCCCAAAAGGTTTCCCCATTACTTTTCTGGGCTAGCCATTCGAATATCTGAGCCTCTTCACTTAGGGCTTTCGACATTAGCACCTCATTATCATCAACTTTAAAAGGGGGCTGCTCATGGCTTAGCATACGAAGCCTTTGACCGACAACATCAGCCTTGGTGCCATATCCAAACAAAAATAGAACGATATCATTCACATCGAGTATAACCTTGCGCTCGGGGTCGTAAACAATAATGGCCTCGCTGGTGGAGTTGAAAATTTCTTTGTAGTTCCGGGCGTTCTCCGCAGCAACTTTTCCCCTCTCCTCAATCTCTGCCATTGCCGCCAGAATGGTTCTTTCGTAACGGCGACGATCGAGGATGTTGAATATTAAGAATATGATTAGCCCCAGGCCAACCAGTAGTATTATTAGGGCAACCACTATTAGCTGGTTCGATCGTGCTGTGGTATCACTTATGGGCAATTCCACCATTATGCTCCAGGGCTCGCTTCCTCCAAGGCTAATGGGGTAGAAAAATCGAAAAACCTTTTCCCCGGTAAATTCCGATACGGTTTCGAGGGTAAGCTCTTTACCCTGCAAAAAGGTGGCATAGCTTATAGAGTCGGCTGTTGATATTAGGCTGAAGAAGTTTTGGGTAACGAAAGAGCTGTCGGGGTGACTCACAATATTACCTTTGCTTGTAATAAGCGAAAGATACCCCGATTTGTATGGTCTAGCTTTGTTAAGCTCTGTTTGCAGCTCATCGATATCAATATCTATTCCAATCGCCCCTAAAAACTCACCTTCATCTATTAGTGGTATACTTATGGATGTTCCATAAAAACTCTTCTTAACGTTGCCATAGGTCCATCGATAGGGCTCGAGAATAGATTCAGACCGTTTCTCTTTTGCCAACACGTAGTACGATCCCGTGTAATCGCGTTGGCCCATAATCTCCATTTGGATGCTGTCGTTGTAATAGAAATAACCGTTACCCAACGTCCCCATGCTGTTGTGCAGAGGTTTTCCAGCGTAAAGATGATCCTTACCATCAAAAGCATTTGGTTCCCAAAGCGTCCAAGCTCCCAGAAAATTCTTATTGTCATGAAGTTCGGATACCAAGACATCTCTTACCTCTTGCCTATCCCCGCCGAGGTTCCTAATTAGCATTGCTTTGCTGGCTATAGATTTGGCAACCCATAACGCAGAGTTAAAGTACCTTTCGGTTTGCACAGCAGCACTCCTCGACATCTCCTTGGCTATCTCCTTTGAATCCTCGTATATATACTCCCGAAGATTTACTCCGAGGTAGAAGAAAAGAAACACGAAGAATACCGCCGTTATAATTGCGGCTGATATTGAAACCCGAATGCTAGTATATGGTGGCTTGCTGCTGATCATCTTGTAAAAAGCCAAAAGTTTTCTTGAAGTAAATCAAAAAAAACCACATTGCAAAAAAACATTCTGCAATTTTAAAATGCTTGAGATAGCGGACTAAAGCAACAGACCGTTGAAAAGTAGCTTAAATGTACCCGATGTTTGCCCTCGGAACTGAGGATTAAATCCATAGAGAATTAGCTGCCCCTTATTTTTACTCACCCACACCAGCGCCGCCTTATGCTCTAAAAGCTCTCCTTTCTTAATATACCCACTAAGCTTGGGATCGCCCTCAGGAAACGAAAGTATAACCCTTCTGTCGGTATCGAAATAGGGAACTGATGTTTCGAAAACAGGATTACCAGTGAAGAATATGGGGAACGAGCTGGGCATACCATAGGTTAAGGGATGCTTTATGGAATTTACCTTTACATGGCAGCCAATGGCCTCAAAACCATCCTTTATGAGCGATGAGGAAACATCGCTTACCGGAAGGGTGAACTCCTCCTTAACATCTTTCCCTCGCTCAATTTCCTGCAACCCAACGAACAGCTCGGTAGATTGCCCCCAAGCAAGAACGATACCTCCATCGTCAATAAACTTTAGCAGGTTCTGCTTACCCTGCTTGCCCATACCTTTGGTATATTCGGGTGGCATATTCATAGGCATATACTCACCACCCCGCTTCCGCTTGCCCGACATTAAAAGGTCGGCGTTGGAATTTGGAAAAATGATTAGCTCAACGTTTCTCAACCTTTTAGCATCGGTAAGGTCATCGGGTCGAATCACTGTGTACGGAATGTTATAGCTGTCGAAGATAAATCGGGTCCAGCCGGCATCCATATCGTGGAACCAAGTTTCAACCAGAGCTATTCTGGGTAGTTTCACTGGTTTAAGTTGATCGGTTCCAAGGCCAACAGCTTGGGTAGGCGAAATGGTTAGCGTTACTCCGGCCAGGTTATCCAAATCCTTCGATCTAATCACAAAGCTACCTGCTTCAAGCAGAGCATCGCCCGAATAAAAATCATCAATTAACCGATACACCTCTCCGCCCTTCGATAGCAAAGTGAATGCTGCCAGGTAGCTCTCGTTACTACCTGCTGTAAACACAGCATAATTAGCATCCTGTAGGTTAGGCAAGGTGAATTCGGGCTTTTGAAAAGCTGCAAGGTTGGTTTCAAGCTGAGCCGACTTGGTGCTAATCTCGTACGATTGCAGCCCCATGGTGAGGGGTAGCGACCACGTGGTGATATCGTAGGGCTTAACTATTTCACCGCCGGGAGTATAGCGCCTCTCTGGATACTCTTGCTTTTCCATCACCTCCTTGATGAATGCCCTAAAGGGCTGGGCAAGCGATATCACCATATCGCCCTTGCTATATATCTTGCTATCGATGGCTATATCAGCTGCTAGCTGGCTAACCGCTACGCCATGCTCTTGCATTAGCTCTGCCAACCGATATAGCTCACTTTGGTTATTCTGCACCGAGGGTAGTATGTAGTAGTATGGAGGTTGATTAAGCCCCTTGGCGTACTCCTTCTTGCAGATATCATTTCGATACTGCAGTATAGACTCCCGATTCATTGCTGCTGTTTTTAGCATCGAAAAGGTTGAGCTAAGTTCATAGGCTACCAAATCGGACAAACGCCACCACCCCCCTGGCCAAGGAGCAATTAGGTTAGCTCCCTTTTTATACTCCGACAAACCTTTACCCCTCACCTTGAGCTCATTCATCTCGATAAAAACTGGAGAAGCCGTTTTCACCGAGGCCGATTCGGTAAGGAAGCTAATTACGTTTTTCCAGAGGCAAGTTTCGGTGGACCCTGGCCAATAGTTATCGAACTGATGACGCTGCGCAATGCCTGTTTGACCAAGGGCGGTCATATCGTTCAGCATGCTGGCGCCAAAAATGCCAATCCAGCTCCACAATGTTTCATCAATATTTTGGGCTATGGGGTCGTGGTTTGGGGGCACAAAAAATCGCACGCCTGTAGTTCCCATCTGATGTTTTTCAACCATAACCTGTGGAAACCAATCCGTGCTGGTAAGTGCAGAAATGGCCTTGTTCTCGGGTTGAGTGAGCAGCACAAAGTCTCTGTTGATATTATGCCCCACATACTTATGGTAAACACCGGGTAAGCTAGTACCCTCGTACTTTGTGCTCTTATTCTCCATATAGTTGTCAACCACCATATTCATCCCATCGGGATTGTGGCTTGGCACCATCATGTAAACGGTGTTATCGAGCCAGCTGAGGGTGTCGGCCCCCTTTGCCTTGGCCAGCAGGTAGGCAATGGTGGGTGCTGCCTGCGCAGGAGCAACCTCAGTTGAGTGCATGCTGAGCGTTCCTAAAACAAAAACACGCCCTTTGGCCTTCAAACCATCAACCTCTTGTTTTGAGAGGTTATAGTCCAGCGCTAACTTTCGGTTTATCTCCTTAAGCTCCTCAATATTATTGATATTATCCTCGGACGATATGCAAACCATATACAATGGACGTCCCATTGGGGTTTTGCCAATCTCGAAGGTTTTTACTCGCCCGGTTTGGGTCTCGAGTAGTTTGAAGTACTCCATCATCTGCTCATACCCAAAGAGCATCCTGTCTGCTCCGGGTTCAAAACCAAAATGCTCAGTTGGCTTAATTAACGCTTGCGGAAACAACGATGAAGTGAATGCCAAGGTAAGGGCTAGTGTTACCAGTAACCCTTTAGCTGACTTGCAATTGGTTGTAGTCATAGGTTTGGGTGTTAAGGTTAGGTAAAAGAAAGGTAGGGAAAAACTCCCTACCCTATGAGTGTTACCGGAAAGAAAAGTTTAATGGCTATTCCAAATTTCATACATTTATTCCTCTGGTAATATGCTAATTGCCACACCCCCACCGCAGGCAAGGTTTAGGTTTAGCTCACTGTTGCTATCGATTACAACTTGCTCAATTTTGACGCTGGTAGGGTTCGAATTCCAATGGGCATCCTCACCATCGGCGTAAATGGTAGCTTTATACTTTACGTTTGGTGTGAGAAAATCCGTTTTAATGATGATATTACGCGATTCCTCATTGGTAATGCTACCCACAAACCACCGATCATTATCGCGCTCTTGCCTTGCAATGGTAACATATTGGCCAACCTCACCATTTAGCACTATGGATTGCTCCCAATCGACTCCAACATCACGAATAAACTGGAAAGCGGGATGCCCTTCGTAATGCTCGGGTAGGTCGGCAGCCATTTGCAAAGGGCTGTAGATAACAACATACAGAGCCAATTGCTGTGCTAGCGTAGTGTTCACCTGATTCTCGTTTCGATATGGCTCCATCTTAATGTTAAATATGCCGGGCGTAAAATCGATTGGGCCGGCAAGCATTCGGGTAAAGGCAACCGTAGGCAGATGATTTGGTGGATTTCCTCCATCGGTAGCCCAGGCATTGAACTCCTGGCCCCTTAAACCTTCACGAGTAACATCGTTGGGGTATGTGCGTCGTAAACCAGTTGCCATAATTGGCTCATGGCTATTTACTGCCACCTTGTACTTTGCAGCAGTTTGCAACACACGCATATAGTGATTTACCATCCACTGGCCATGATGATACTCGCCCTTGGGAATTATGGTGCCTACGTATCCGGTTTTAACCATATCCATTCCATGATGATGCATAAATGCGTAGGCGGTATCGAGCTGCTGCTCGTAGGTAGTTACTGCCGACGAGGTTTCATGGTGCATAATGATCTTAACATCTTTTGATTTGGCGTATCGAACCACCTCCTCAATATCGTAATCGGGGTATGGTGTTACAAAATCAAAAATCCCCTCACGATCATCGGTGCCTATCCAGCTTTCCCAACCTGTGTTCCAGCCCTCAACTAGCACCGCCCCTATGCCATTTGCTGCAGCAAAGTCGATATACCTCTTAGTATTCTCGGTTGTTGCACCATGACGGCCATGTGGTTTGGCTCCAATGTAAGTGCTCATATCCTGCGTTGCGGCGTAATCCCAGGTCGATTTTCCCAGGTGCATCTCCCACCAAATGCCTACATACTTGGTTGGCTCAATCCACGACACATCGCCCAGCTTATTGGGTTCATTTAGGTTAACTATGATGTTGGACTCGATAAGATCACCAGCCCTTTCGGCAATTTGAATGGTTCGCCAAGGGGTGCTGAAGGGTGCTTGCACCTTTACCTTGTGCTTTTGATTTTCGCTTCCAACCAGGTTACTGCGCATCGAGAAGTTTTCAGCATCTACCTCAAGAGTTATCCCAGAGTAATTGATCAATGCCGCTTCATGAAAGCTTAGGTACAGCCCTTCATCGGTTTTCATTGTAACGGGGGTATTAACCGCATTTACAGGTATGTGGGTTTGAGCCAAATTGGGGTGATTACGCTTGCTCAACGCATCGATATCACTAAAAGGTGATTTGGTAAAAAGATGCTCATATATATCCCAATCGCCCGGAATCCACCAGCAGGTATGATTTCCGGTGAGGTTGAACTGGGTATTCTCCTCGGCAATCAGCACCTCGTTCATACCCTCCTGCTGTGGAAATGAGTATCGAAACCCAACCCCATCATCATAAACCCTAAAGGTTAAGCTAAAAGTTCTTTTAGGTTGGTCTAACTCCTTGAGCGTAACTACTAGCTCATTAAAGGTATTATCTACCATTCGCTGCTCGCCCCAGGGCATCTCCCACATTTCAGAAAATGATCTTTTGGAGGATTGAACCAGCTCGAGGTTTTTACCCAACGATGGCATATTGGTAAAATCGAAACCCAAGTAAGAAGTATCGATCACCAATTGCCCCTTATATGAGATCTTGTAGGCAGCCTGTCCCTCGTCAGCAATTAAAAAATTTACCTCGACATTATTGTCTGGCGATTTAACCGATGTGCTTTCGGTTGATCCACAAGCAGCAAGCATCAAAATTGCGATGCTTAGAGAAAAAGTGCTAATAAGAATTCGCATGGCATTGGTTTTAAAAAGTTAAGGCCTACAATTTACAAAATGCAATGGTAACAAGTGCTGAAAAGGCAATAAAAAAAGCGTAGAAACCCTACGCTTTTTTTATATTGTGGAGGAAGATTTAACTTCCAAAATCATCAAATGCAATCATCTCTTCGGGAACGCCCAAATCGTACAGCATTTTGAATACCGCATCATTCATCATAGGCGGTCCACAAAGGTAAAACTCAATATCCTCGGGAGCATCGTGCTTCGAGAGGTAATTATCGAGAATTACCTGATGAATAAAGCCTGTGTACCCATCCCAGTTATCCTCGGGTTTTGGTTCTGAAAGGGCAATGTGGAACTTGAAATTGGGGAACTCCTTCTCAATTTTACGGAAGTGATCCTCGTAAAAAATCTCGCGGCGCGAGCGTGCTCCGTACCAGAAGGTAGCCTTACGTCCGGTTTTAACCGTGTTGAACATATGGAAAATGTGCGAACGCATTGGGGCCATCCCAGCACCACCGCCAATGAACATCATCTCGTTCTCGGTTTCCTTTATATGGAACTCGCCGTAAGGGCCACTAATGGTTACCTTATCGCCTGGCTTGCGAGAGAAGATGAAACTAGAGCAAACACCAGGATTCACATTCATAAAAGCATTCTTGGCTCTATCCCAGGGCGGCGTAGCAATCCTTACGTTAAGCATGATGATATTGTCCTCGGCAGGGTGATTGGCCATTGAGTAAGCCCTGTAGGTTTCCTCGGCATTCTTCATCTTTAGATCCCACATATTGAACTTATCCCACTCGTCGCGGAACTCAGGCTCCACATCAATATCCTTAGCAAAATCGACCTCAAGCTTGGGCACATCAATTTGGATATACCCACCGGAACGGAAGTTGAGCTTCTCGCCCTCGGGCAGCTTCACCACAAACTCCTTGATAAATGTTGCCACGTTTTTGTTTGAAATCACCTCGCACTCCCACTTCTTAATACCCAACACCTCTTCGGGGACATTAATCTTAATGTCCTCACGAATCTTCACCTGACAGCCTAAGCGCCAGTTGTCCATCTGCTGACGGCGGGTAAAAAAACCAACCTCGGTGGGTAGAATCGTTCCACCACCCTCGGTAACCTGACACTTACACATGGCGCAGGTTCCACCTCCGCCACATGCTGAGGGCAGGTATATACCATTGTTGCTAAGTGTGGAAAGAACCGTGCCTCCGGGCTCAACCGTCAACTCTTTTTCGTTGTTGATGGTTAGGGTGACCTCACCCTGTGGGGTAAGCTTTTTCTTGGCAAATAGCAGCAAGGCCACCAGGAGGCTAACCACCAGAAGGAAAACCGCTACTGCCGATATAATTATGACAAAGTTTGAAGTTAAAAGTATCATAATGAATAGATTTCAGTTTATAACTTAATCCCCATAAAGGTCATGAATGCAATACCCATAAGGCCTGTAATAATAAAGGTTATGCCCAATCCCCTGAGGGGTGCAGGCACGTTGGAGTACTTAAGCTTCTCGCGAATGGCTGCAATGCCCACAATGGCAAGGAACCATCCCACACCAGAGCCTAAACCGAACACTGTTGCCTCGGCGATATTCACATACTCGCGCTCCTGCATGAAGAGCGAGCCACCCAGAATTGCACAGTTAACGGCTATTAAAGGGAGAAAAATACCCAGCGAGCTGTAAAGCGCAGGCGAAAACTTCTCAATTATCATCTCAACCAGCTGCACCATCGATGCAATTACGGCAATAAACATGATGAACGAGAGGAAGCTTAGATCCATATCGGCAAGCGAGGGGCTTAGCCATGCAAGAGCGCCTGGGGCAAGCAGGTAGTTATTTATGATGTAGTTCACCGGCACGGTTATACCCAGCACAAAGATTACAGCCAAACCCAGACCTGTTGATGTTTTTACGGTTTTCGATACGGCCAGGTACGAGCACATACCCAGGAAGTATGCGAATATCATATTGTCAACAAAAATTGACTTAACGAATATACTTAGTAAGTTTTCCATATCCAGAGTATTTCGAATTATTCGTTTTCAATTAGTTCGCGGGTTCGGCTGCGCTGGATCCAAATGATTATACCCACAATTATTAGCGCCATTGGAGGCAGGATGAACAAACCGTTGTTCTCGTAAAACCCCCCGTTGCTGATGTAGAAAGATTCGGGGATCACCCTGTAGTCCCACAGTGTACCCGAACCAAGCAACTCGCGAAAGAAACCTACAATTACAAGGATTACACCATAGCCAATACCGTTGCCCAGCCCGTCGAGTGCCGAGGGCCATGGCTTGTTGCCAAGGGCAAACGCCTCAAGCCGTCCCATGATGATACAGTTGGTAATGATTAGCCCAACAAATACTGAAAGTTGCTTGCTCACATCGTAGGCAAATGCCTTTAGTATCTCGTCAACAAGGATAACCAGCGAGGCAATGATAACCAGCTGAACAATAATCCTTATCCGCGATGGGATCGTATTGCGCAGCAGCGAGGTAATCACGTTGGCCAGGGTAACAACGGCAATTACCGATATGGCCATCACCACCGAGGGTTCCAGCTTAACCGTTACCGCCAGTGCCGAGCAAATGCCCAGCACAAGAACGGTAATGGGGTTGTTCTTATTTATTGGATCCGTAATCAGCTTAAGGTTCTTAGCCGAGAATAATGGTTCGCTTTCAATCTTCACGCTCATTACTATCTAGTTTTTAGATTTTTTGAAAAATTCTTGGTAGCCCATGAGGCAGTCCTTGATCATATCCTCAAGCCCTTGGCTTGTTATAGTACCACCCGAAACGGCATCGACACTGTGAGGATCCGAAGAGCCAGCTCCACCCTTCACCACCGAAATGGAGACGAATTTGGAATCGCGAAAAATTTGCTTACCCTTAAACTGCTGCTGGAAATCAACATTTGCAATTTCGGCGCCAAGGCCAGGGGTTTCGGATTTGTGAGCAAAGGATGCTCCGTACACCGTGTTAAAATCGTCATCGAGTGAAATGTAGCCCCAAATTGGCCCCCAAAGACCACGACCTAACAATGGTAGGATGTACTTGGTGGAGCCATCGTTGAGCTTGGCAACGTACACAGGAAGGTTCTGCTCGGCCTCGGGCTTGGCGAACTCAACCTTTAGGTCTACAGTAAAGGGGTCGACACCCTCTACCCTATTGCCCTTACGGTTAACCACAAGCTGCTCAACAACCACCTGGTTAAACTCATTGCCCACGTATTCGTGCTTATTGGATGCGGAGGAAACCTCGGTTGCCCTCCCTACCGATCGCAGAATATCTAACCGTTTCTCGGTTTCAATATTTTTCTCTTGGAATGGTCGTAATGCTGTGGAAGCAAGCGAAAGTAGCGCTGCCACAATGATAACCATTACCGAGGAGTACATGAATATGTATAGATTGCTCTGTTTCTTCATGATCATGGCATTTTAGCTGATTTTGGCAGCGGCAGCTGCACGTTTCTTACGTTTCTTAATGTTAGCCTCAATCACATAGTGATCTATCAATGGGGCAAATGCGTTCATCAGGAGAATCGACAGCATCATACCCTCGGGGTATGCAGGGTTTAGCACCCTAACCAGCACAGCGAGTAGGCCAATTAAAAATCCATATATCCACTTCCCCTTTTCGGTTTGCGAAGCGGTAACCGGGTCGGTAGCCATGAACACTGCTCCAAACGCGAAACCGCCCATGATCAGGTGATGCCAAGCGGGAATCTCCATGAAGGGGTTAACTGCAAATGAGTTAAAAATAAAGCCCATGGCTAAACCTCCCACCACGGTGGAAAGCATAATTTTCCAGCTACCAATACCAGTTACGATTAACACCAAGGCACCTATAAGAATTGCCAGAGCAGAGGTTTCGCCAATGGAGCCTGGGACGAAGCCCAAAAACATATCCATTGCCGATGGTATTTTATCGAGCTGGTAGGCCGCAGCATTGGCCAATGGGGTTGCCCCGGAAAAGCCATCGATTATGCCTTCGCCCTTTGCTAACCCCGATACCCATACGTAATCGCCACTCATATGCGATGGGTAGGCAAAAAACAGAAAGGCGCGAGCTAGCAGGGCTGGGTTAAATATATTCATCCCTGTTCCGCCAAACACCTCCTTGCCAATAATTACTGAGAAGGCAGTGGCTAGGGCAACCATCCAAAGGGGGATATCAACAGGAACAATAAGCGGTATTAGCATACCGGTAACAAGGAAACCCTCGTTCACCTCATGCTTACGAACTTGAGCAAATATAAACTCAATGGCAAGGCCCACAACGTAGGACACCACAATGATGGGCAATACTTTAATAAGCCCATGCATTACCATTGGCCAGAACGCCATTTCGCTTCCGGTGGCCAACGCATTTTGGTAACCTACGTTCCATATCCCAAAAAGTAAGGCTGGCATGAGGGCCATAACCACAATTATCATCGTGCGCTTCATGTCGATATGATCGCGGATGTGACTTCCCTTTACGGTAACATGGTTAGGCACAAAGAGTAGGGTTTCGAACGCATCGAAGGTGGAATGAAATGCCTCCAGCTTCCCTCCCTTCTCGAAATTTGGCTTAATCTTATCAATTAAACTTCGTAGTGCTTTCATTATATGGTATTTATGTGTGCAAAATATTTAGTTAGACTGGTGTACTTACGAAGGTTAACCCAACTCTTTGATCATCAAATCTAACCCTTCGCGAATAATCTCTTGCACATTAGTTTTTGATGTGCATACATACTCACACAGTGCAAAATCTTCCTCTGCCACCTCGTATATCCCAAGATTCTCCATCTTATCGATATCCTTGGCCAAAATTGCCTTGATAAGATGAACCGGGTATATATCCATAGGCAGAACCTTCTCGTACTGTCCGGTAACCACGTAAGCTCTTTCGCCACCATGCAGGTTAGTATCCAATGCGTACTTTCGGCCAGGTAGTAACGACGATAAGAATGTTGAGGAGAAGCTATACTTGTTGAAACCCGGCTGCGCCCATCCCATGAACTCGTAGTAGTTCCCCTCAGGAATAACAGTAACCATATTATCGTAAAACCCTAAGAAACCATCGGCATCAATTTTTGCTCCGGTAAGAACATTGCCGCTGATGAACCTAAGCTCCGAGGGATTCTTGGTGATATTATCGGCAACAATATTGGCTATTGATGCCCCCGTTTTTAGGATGAAGTAACGGGGTTTCTGCACCTCAGAACCAGCCAATGCAATTACCTTGGTAGCATCGTAAATGCCCCGAAGGAAAAGACGTCCAATAATTATTACATCAAGGGGGTTTACCACCCAAATCAGATCGCCCTTGCTAATGGGGTCAACATGATGGATTTGAACTCCCACGTTACCTGCAGGGTGCGGCCCAGAGAAGTAGTTAAACTTAACCCCCTTAACCTTGGTGTACACATTGCTAGGGGGGTAATCGGCATTTAGGTTTAAATTCACATTGCCTTCGGCAAGGCGGTTTAGGGCATCAATACCAGCTTGGAAAGCCTCTTCTTCATCCTTAACCGCAAAGTCTAAATCGGGTGATAAGGGTGCTGTATCGAAACCAGATATATGGATAGCTTTGGGCTTATCCTCGGGGTTGGCTACAATAGAGTACGGCCTTTGCCTAATGGTTGGCCACAAGCCAGCCTTAAGCATCTTTTCAACCACCTGCTCGCGCGGGAGCTCCTTGGGGTTAGACCTACCAAACTCTTCAAAATCTTGTGAGCTATCGGTCTTAACCACAACCTCTAAAATTTTACGACGTTCACCCCGCCTTACAAGGTGTACCTCGCCGCTCACGGGTGATGTGAAAAGAATGTTGGTACGGTACTTGTCGTAAAACAGGGGTGTACCAACCTTCACCTTATCGCCTTCGGCAACACTTAGCTTGGGCGTTAGCCCAGGAAAGTCGGTGGGTTTTACCGCGTAGAACTCTGCCAATTCAGCTCTGGTAAAAACCTTCTCGGCCTCTCCTTTTAGCGGGATGTTCAAACCTTTGCGTATTTTAAATACTTTTGGCATGATTTAAAATTATTATGGATTTGGATAACAAATTTATAAAAATTATTCATCGTCTCGAAATAAAAAAGAGAAGGACAAATATAACAATCAACATAAATTAATAAATAAACCATCGAACTAATCAGATAGCACAAGTAACAATATTGAGATTTATCACCAACCTTACGTACACCTTAAAAGTTTGCAATATTATGGATATTTAACCAATTTTCCTTCACCAATAATTTAATAATTCCTACTTTCGTTACCTATCTGCTAACAAACAAACCTATAAATGGCTATCAATCAAAGCATCAACAAAAGTCTACCGTTAGGTAAATTCAAGCTCATTATACCGTTGGCTTTATCTGTTTGTTATTTCACAAACAACACTACGGCCAGCATATTTGTTCATAGCGATGATAAAAATACCTTAGAATTTATAAGCTCACCAACTATCAGAACCGTAAAAACCCATAAGCTAGGCTGGGAGCTTGCCGACCCTGTGATTGAGCTGAATGGGAACGACAGGGTAGTGCTAACCTTCGATGATATATCTAACACCCCCGGCAACTACTCGTACTCTATAATACATTGCGACTCGGAGTGGAACCCCTCCAACCTTTTCATTAACGACTATATGGATGGTTTTGAGGTGAATGAAATTCGAGACTACAGCTTCTCAACCGGCACCACAAGCAGCTACACCCACTATAGGCTCGAGCTTCCAAATCGGGATGTTAGAATGAGAATATCTGGGAACTATCTGATAAGGGTTTTCGACACTTACAGCCCCGATGAAATTATTCTGCAACGCAGATTTTTAGTATACGAACCCCTTGTAAACATAACGGCAAGCATCCGACAGCCATCGGCTGGGGAATTTCGCTTTACAGGGCAGCAAGTGGAATTGCAGCTCAACACGGCTCGCCTAAGGATTACCGATCCGTTTGCAGAAGTAAAAGCGGTGGTATGTCAAAATCATCTTTTCCAAGGGTGCCATGAGGATATTAAACCAGCATTTGTGCGGGGTGAAGTTTTGGACTACTCGCAGCCCAATGCGCTAATCTTTGAAGGAGGGAATGAGTATAGGCTGTTCGACAGCAAAAGCATACGTTACAACGGGCAGGGCATACAATCGATAAGCTACTATGGTGGCGAGTTTCACATCCAGCTAAACGAGGACCAAGATAGAAGAAGCACACGTTACACCTTTTACCCCGACCTAAATGGGCGCTTTGTGGTTAACCTAGAGCGCAGCTCGCAAAGCCACATTGAGGCCGACTATGCCTGGACCTACTTCACACTTAGAACCCCAATGGAGGTTGATGAGGGCAAAAGCGTACACCTTTTTGGTGAACTCACGGGCTGGGAAATTAGTCCACAGAACAGAATGTTGTTTAACCCCGCTCGGAATGCATACGAAACGCGACTTCTACTGAAACAGGGTGTTTACAACTATCGCTACCTAGTTGTTGATAATAGTACTGGTGAGGTTGATGCTACACATTTTGAGGGCAGCTACTTCGACACAGAAAACAGCTACACCATACTGGTGTACTACAAACCACTTGGCGCTAGGTATCATAGGCTAACGGGTTACAAGAAGATTAGCACCAGCAGGTAAGATATGAACCAGCCCCTCCCCTACTTCAACTCATCTATGACCCCTTTTGCCCATCGGTGGTTGGGAGTTATCTTTATGGCCTGATTAAAATGTGATAGGGCCAGCTGCTTGTTGTTCCTATTCTTTTCAATTAGCCCCAGGTAGTATTATGCATCGCCTAGTGAGGAGTTAGTTTTATCATCGATTGAATTGATGTAGGAATTGAGGTAGTCCACCCCCTTTGACGCATCGCTTTGCTCAGGGGTTGCCCCAAAAGTTCGCACACATACGCTGCACTGAAACCGCTGCGCCCCTTGGTGTGTGCCCTACTTTGATTACTCTAATGGACTGGCAATGTGGACATGAGTCTACAGGAATTTCAGGAGAGGGTGAATCAAACGAGGCAATTTGAAGCTCTTTAAGCAGCACCTCTCGATCCTCTTTCCTTAGCGAAAGGTACAACTCCTTAATCTTATCCTGAATCATCGCTATTTTTTATTCAAAGATAAATTAATTTTCCAGCCAATACTTGTTTTAAATAGAGCCAAAAAATTAAGTAATTATCCGTTATGTTACCTAAAGCCTTTGCGTCATTGCGAACCACGAAGTGCTCGACGAAGCCAAACCCTCGTGCTTTGAGGGTTTAAGCAATCTATAAAATCCTGTTAATTAAAAGATTGCTTCATCCGCCGGCTGGCGGATTCGCAATGCCGTGTCATTTTAATCAGCTCATTTGTCATAGGCATTATGGCGGATAATCATAAAAATTATTGAATGATTCATACCTCGATGAACGAAAACAATAACCCTGTCCTTTAGGGCAGGGTTAAGAATTCTGATGAGAAGCTAGGCTTTAGCCCTGATATTTTTTGCCAATCATGGATGAAAACAACCATTAAATTTTAAATGAATACTCAACGTTATACCTATTTTGACATAGCCTATTGAGCAAGTGATTAATCTTTTGTTTTCCCGAAATCTTACATAACAACATATGATATAGCTAGTTGTAATCATTTTATGCAACACATTGAGTATCCATTTATGTAGATATAAATGCAACCATTAACAACTTTCAGTTTTATCAATCGGTTACAGGAAGCACAAAAAGTATTGATGCCATATTCGCCTTAATGCTGCCACCCATTATTAGGCTGGGTGCCGAGAGCACCTTTTGGCCACCCTCGGTTACCTCCCCTTTAACCAGTAGCACCACTCGATCGTCGAACTCCATTGTCTCCTTGAGCTTTAGGCTAACCAAGTTTCCCTGATTGATGAACTCTCTCAGCTTCTTGGTTCTCCATGTTGACCAAGGCTCCAACTTTATGAGCATACGCTCTGCCATATCGAGACCTGCGAAAAGCCAAATCTTCTCATAAACATGGGGTTTCCTGCTAATCTTCTTTTGGCTATTGGCTAGGTTTAGCTTTATGGCAGTAACTGGCGATTCGGCAGTGAATGATGCCCAAAGAGCCCGACCAGTAAGACACTCGAAAGCACCAACTACCGACCCAGGTTGGGCAACAGTAACGAGCTCGCCCTCCTGCTCTACCTTAGCCGTACCCCGAACAATGATATAGAACCCCTCGGTGGGGTTATCTTCCTGCACAATCTTTGCATCGGCTGGAAAAACCTTTTCGACAAACAGGTTGGCGAAAAGCTCCAGATCGGCTTCAGACAGGGTGCTGAGGGTGGGCAGGCCGGCAAGGTAGCGTAAAGCCTCGGTAGCCTTTATTTCGGGAGGGGTATCGTTTATCTTTTTCATCATGCTTTGGATATTCCCCTCAAGGGTAGTTGCATCGGCAGGCTCTAGCCTTCCCTGCTTCTCAAGCTTTTGGATGGTTGCCATTTGGTAGTTTAGCAGCGAACGGGAAGCTATTTGGGTCTCGATGGCATGGTATACCTCGGGATATGTATCCTTTAGATTCCGAAGGAAGGTTAACCCCATGATGCGGTTCTCATTAATTTCATCCTCAAGCCCCGATATCTTCTCCACCTCTTTCGATATTTCATCGGTGCCAGCCGAAAGGCCGATGATAAGGCTCGAAAGGCTTTTTAAATTCTCCTCGTTGGCCACAACGAATCCACGGGCACAGTCGTAGCTTAGCGCCAATCGACTGTAGAACCTCTTTCGCCAGAAGCGACCAAGGACAGGGAGTGTTTGAAGCCTGGCCAGTATTTTGGGGGTTTGCCACATCTGCTCCAAATCCTTGCGTTTGGCCAGCGAGATGGTGCCATTAAAATCGAGCAGGTGGTCAATTTCGCTCGACATATTCTGAACCGCAGCAGGGCTTAACAACCCCTCGCTGAACTGGCGCCAGTAGCTCTCCTTCTCCTTAAGCAGCATTCGCTTGCGGGTTTCGAATAGGGTATCTACACTCTTGGTTCCGGCTTCCCGCTCACTTGATATTGGGAGATACTTAGCCACCATATCCCAATCGGCACCTGACATAAACCTATTCTCTTTCAGCTTAGTAATCTCCTTCTCGCCTCCTTTCCTAAGCATCGCCACGGTTTGGGAAAACAGCTGCAAACGAGCATCGCCAACCTTGGTTAAGCCCAACCAGTCGATAAGCGGTTTAATTGTAGTTGCATTTATTAATGAGGTGAGGAACACTATACCAGCGGTAAGGGAAAGTATTTGAGTTCTTATCTCCATATCAATTGATGCCTCACTGGCCACAATTAGCGCAAGCGCAAGACCGATGGCACCTCTTAGGCCACCCCACCACGCAATAATGCCATCCTTGGGGTTTAGCCCATACCCTATTCGCTTCATCAACGGGTAAAACAGCAATAGCACTAGGCCTCGGATTACAAGAATAGAGATGTAGATAAGAATGAGAATTACAAAATCGCGGGTGGTGAACGAAACGCGCAGGGCAATAACAACGCCTACTATCAAAAAGATAAGGGTGTTGGCGATAAAGGCGGCAAGTTCCCAAAACTCATGCAGGAAGTGCGCCACCTGTGGGCTTATCCTTGTACGGCCAATACCTGCCATCATTATGCCAAAGGCAACCAATGCCAAAACACCCGAAATATGGAAGAAATGCTCGGCCACAAAAAAGGCCAGGTACGCCGCGCTAACCACCACAGTAATTTCGAATAGGGCATCGTTGAAAACCCTGCGCAACCACGACACCACCAGCCAACCAATGATTACCCCCACGGCCACTCCACCCAGAGCCACCCTTAAAAACTCAACCACGGCATGATTACCCTCGGCAGAGCCAGTTATGGCTGATAGAAAAACCATGAAAATTACGATTGCAGTACCATCGTTGAGTAACGATTCGCCCTCGATAAGCGTTGCCAACTTTTTGCTGGCGCCCACCTCTTTCAGTATCGAAACTACGGCCACAGGGTCGGTGGCGCTAATTATTGTACCAAACATAAAGGCAACTGGCCATGTCCACATCCCTAAGCCAAGGTTAAGCACATTAATCAGCATGACGAAAGCACCGGTAAGCAGTATGGCTACTATAATACCCGGCACGGCAAGAATAAAGGCATTGGCAAACGATTTTTTAAAGGTATGCACATGCATGGCGAAGGCCGCCTCGAAGATGAGGGTGGGCAGAAAGATGTAAAAGATTACATGGGGGTCGATATGGCCGGCCCATTTAATTGACTCGCCCAAGATAAACAAGCCGTCACTCTCTCCAATACCCCAAAAGCTGGAGAGAAAGCCTACCCGATAGGCTAGCCCCAGTAGCAACCCAATAATAAGTAGCGAGATGGTGTATGGTAT
The DNA here is from genome assembly GCA_034006965.1 of Tenuifilaceae bacterium. Taxonomy (GTDB): domain Bacteria; phylum Bacteroidota; class Bacteroidia; order Bacteroidales; family Tenuifilaceae; genus Perlabentimonas. Next base: position 11,785 of record JAVERU010000008.1, on the reverse strand, counting down.
TGGAGATTTTCGTAGCCAGTAACGTGTTGCTGTACCAATTAGCAGCGCTATGATGATAAACAGTAGGGGCGCCATGCTGCCATGAGCGGTGTGCTCGCTTATTGATACTCCCGAGGTTTCCTCGGCTGAGGCAAAAAGGCTGATGGCTGGAGAATTTTGTTCAGCAACAAAATAAGTCCCCTGGGTTAGGAACTGACGTATAAAATCAAAAGTAAATTGCATAACAATTCAATTATTTGCCTAACCTATTCAGGGATATAAAATTATGGAAAAACACGATACGGACAGCTAGCAAAAAACGAAATTAACAAAAAACCTCGCCATTGCTAGCGAGGTTTACTTCATCTTACTATAGTGCAGCGAACTACCTGTAGGCAGCCCGGTGAATATCCTCAACCGTTTTAAGCACCTTGGGTGGATTAAGGTGGCCAGCCAGGAAAGCATAGATCTTTAGGCGTGTTTGCTTGGCGTGCATGGTGTCCATCCTGTCGAATGAGTGACCGCCTGGCACATCCTGAAAAATCTCGTAATCAAACTTTTTACCCTCTGCCTTTAGCGATTTAATAAGATGCTCCACTTCAAGCACATCCACATCGTCGTCGTTGGTATTGGTATGGATAAGCAAAGGCGTTTGCAGCTTGTGAGCATTCCACGCGGGGGAGCGGCGCTTGTACTCCTGAATATCCTCATACACCGTTTTACCAATATGGTAATCATCGGAAAACAGCCTACGGTAGCTATCGGTCATGTAGCCCAAGCGAGCAATTAAATCGGAAACGGGCACCCCAGCAAATACGCACTTGTAATCCTTTGGATATTCAAACACGTTCATAAGCGATATCAAACCGCCATGGCTCCATCCCAAAATGCCAACCCTGTTCTTGTCGACAAACTCATAGTTCTCGAGCATATAGCTGCGGCTTGCGTGTGCATCCTGAATTTCAAGACCACCGTAATCGATTTGTTCCCAAAGCTTACGGCCATAACCTGTGCTACCCCTATACTCTGGAGCTACCACAATGTATCCTTGTGCCATAAGCTCCCTAACGATGTGGTAATAGTAGGTTGAAAAATCGCCATGAACACCACCATGGGGCAAAACAAGCAGTGGGTACTTCTTTGAGAAGTCGATATCCTTAGGAATAAAAATGTAGGACCAAAACTTTACGTGGTTGTAAGCACCACGTGCGGTTGGGCTAGGCACATTGGCGGGGGGAGGCCCGTACATATACACCTTATCCACAAATGCAATGTCGTCCATTCGGTTGAACCATAGCACATCATCAATGGTTTTTTGCAGCACATCAATCCTGTGGTTAAGGTTCACGTTGTACTCGCGAAGGGCTTTTACCTCCCGCTCAAGCTCTTGCAAGTTTTGCCCAAAAGCAGAGAGCGAAAGCATTAGACTTAGCAGAAAAACAATTCTTTTCATGGTACAAATTTTAATTGGGGTTAACTTTCAATTGATTGGTTGATTGATTGGTTGATTGGTTGATTGGTTGATTGGTTGATTGATTGGTTGATTGGTTGATTGATTGGTTGATTGGTTGATTGGTTGATTGGTTGATTGATTAGTTGATTGGTTGATTGGTTGGATGATTGGTTGATTGGTTGATTGGTTGATTGGTTGGATGTAAAGATAGTAAATGGATAAAATCAAAAAAAATGTGGTGACGAGGAAAGTACGTCTGCCTCATTTTTGACTTTCTAGTTGGTAAAGGTTTAAGCCAAGCTGGGGGTTTCCAAAATATTTTGTGTAGCTAGGCAACAAAACATCTTACTCACTAGCCGATGGCACAAAAACCATTCTAAACCCAACCATTGGTGAGGGAATTGAAAGATGGTTGCCTGGCGAATCAACGCGCAACTCGTAGCCAGCATCGTACCAGCTACCACCCCTCACGCTCTCGCTATCGCTCACCATTTCGGCAACATTTCCACACATATCGAAAAGTTTATACAAGTTGGATTCAAACTGCTTTACAGGCGATGTAATAAATTGTTTTACAGGTGCATTCTGCATGGGAGCTATCACCATTAATTCACCCTTGTCATTGCGTATAATGCTAGCATCGTTAACCGATAAAAAGTTGGCCAGCTTAACACAATCCTTATCCTTTAGGTAAGGGCCTTCCCACGCAAAAATCCAGGTGTGATTATCACCACGGGCTGCTCTAACCCACTCTGCTTGGGTTGGCAAACGGAAAACACCTTTGCCCCTTTTCACCGCCTCCTTGCTTGTGTTGTACTGCTGAGTATACCATTTACAATACTCCTCAGCAGCTTGGCGGGTTATATTATTGATTGGATAGCTATAAAACGAAGGGTGCTTATGGTAATGCTCTACGTAGGGCAGGTTATTTGAATCGGTGAAAAGCGATACCCACAGGCTTGTATCGGGGCGGCATAGCCGATATAAATTATCGTTTTTCTCCCTTACCTGATTCAAAAACTCGATATATTCGCCCACAGTAACCTCATGCTCTTGCATAAAAAAAGCATCAACAGCAACCATTTGGCTATCTACTTTTGCTTGTCCCATAGGGATAAATACGAAATTGGAAGGGGCTTTCACCGTTTTTTGAGCACAAACAGTGCCTGCAAGTGCTAAAATCAATACTAAAAAAATACTTTTCATACAGGTTTAAATTTGATATTGGCTTCAGGGTAAACGCTAGTTGAAAACACGATATTACATCAAAAATATTAAAAGTCCAAAATCAATTGTCGTTTAGCTAAGGTACTAGCCCTCTTCAAGTGACTACTTATGTTATCCTCCCTTTGTGCATTTTTCGTGTACCTTTGTAACCTCATATGTAACCGCTTGAAATATAGCTCAAAACACACAATGACCTACATTGACCAGTTAGCTATGTGCAAGCGTAACGAAAGCAATGCGACCAATAAAAACAACGATGATTAGTTGATAAAACATTTGAATTTTACTAACTTTGCAAACTAAAAGACAGTTGTATTTAGATTGAAAATGGCAAGAAACAATAAGAATAAATTAATTGCTCCGTTTTTAAAATGGGTTGGAGGTAAAAGACAACTTTTACCGAAAATTGTTGAGCATTTACCAAAAAACATTCGAGAACTAAGATATTTTGAACCTTTTATTGGGGGAGGTGCTGTATTGTTTCATTTACAACCCGAAAACGCGGTAATTAATGACTTTAACAAAGAATTAATCAACGTATATAATGTTGTAAAAGATAACCTTGATGATTTGATAGTAGATTTAAAAAAGCACAAAAACACGTCAGAATATTTTTATCAAATCAGAAGTTTAGACAGAACAGACGAATTTTTAAGTTTATCTGAAGTGCAAAGAGCATCAAGAATAATTTATCTTAACAAGACTTGTTTTAATGGACTATATAGAGTTAATAACGCGGGAGAAATTAATGCTCCATTTGGACGCTACAAAAATCCGAATATTGTAAACGAGCCTACCTTAAAAGCTGTAAATAAGTTTTTAAACAAAAACAATATCTCAATTAACAACGGGGACTATTCTGACATTTTAGAAACAGCAGATGAAAATTCATTTATTTATTTAGACCCTCCGTATCATCCTATTTCTGAAAATTCAAATTTCACAGGCTATGTTCAAGGAGGATGGGATATGTTTGACCAAATTAGATTAAGAGAAGTATGTGATACTCTAAACGAAAAAGGTGCCAAATTCTTGTTGTCAAACTCGTCTTCTCCATTCATTAAAGACCAATACGAGAAATACAAAATCACAACTGTTAAAGCCATTCGAGCCATTAATTCTAATGGGGCAGTTCAAAAAAGTGATGTTGAATATAAATTAGCCTCTTAAAAATGAAGCAAAACGAAGCTGTAATACAAACATTGGAAAAACTTGGTGGTATAGCAACTCTTGGTCAATTAAATCAAGAAGTTTTTAAAATCAATGAATGTGAATGGAAAACAAAAACACCTTATGCAAGCATAAGAAGAATTGTTCAACTTGATAAAAATATTTATAAAATAAAACCTGGTCTTTATGCATTAACAAAATTTAAATCAAAATTTGAAAGTGAAGGAATTTTATCGGAAGATGCTAAAGAAAAAGATACAGCTAAATTTGTAGAATTTAATCATTCTTATTATCAAGGACTTCTTCTTGAAATTGGGAATATGAAAGGAATGTCAACTTATGTTCCTGCTCAAGATAAAAATAGAATGTTTTTAAACAAACCTTTAAAAGATATTTCCACTTTAGATAAAATTTTAGATTTTTCATATTCAGAAATAGTAAATAGAGCAAAAACAATTGATGTGATTTGGTTTAATGATAGAAAACTAATGTCTTCAGTTTTTGAGATTGAACATTCCACAGATATTCAAAATTCTCTTTTAAAATTTAATGATTTACAAGACTTTCATTCTCAATTTTATATTGTTAGTTCTGAACATAGGAATGATGAATATTTGAAAAAAATAAGTTATTCATCATTTAAAGACATTAAAAACAGAGTTAAATTTATTGATTATAAGTTTGTTTCAGATTTGCACACTAAAATGTTTGAACTAAATAAAATAGGGCAATTATAAAATTTTTGAATATGGAAAATGAAAAAACATTTACTCTTCTTGAAATAGAAAAATTAATTAAAAATGCTTACAACGTAGGATATTGTGATGGTTTAGAAGGTGGTAATAATGCGGAATTTCGAGAGTATAAAGATGAAGATGATTTTTGGGATAAGAATAAAGAAAATTGGTTAAGTCAAGAAATTGATCTTTCCTGAATTTTTGCGTGAGGGATAGAAGCGAAAAGCCCACAGCGAGGAACGAGCGAGGACTTGTAGCGGATAGCCCGACCCGAAGGGGTATGCCCAAAACTATATGCAGACAACAATCTATCAATTCTTCCTACTTCAAGAGGAGGTTATGTAATAGGAACTTTTGAAACATTTTGTGATTTTAACAATGACGAGATTGAAGTTACTCCAATTGAATTTCCTACGTTTCTAGAAAGTTTAGATTACAGAGACATTACAAGCGAATCAACAGCAATAAACTGTGCTTTTGTTGCTAAAATTTTACACGACTTTACAGAAGAAGACAACCTACTACCTACTGTTAGTGGTAGAATGAGCTCATCTACTTTTTCATTTGACATTAATTCAGCTAAAGGTGTATTCACAGTAAATGTTGGAAACTCTCAAGTAGAGATTGACGGAGGTTACGAAGGGGATAATTCTTTGAATCTAATTGAGGCTAAAAATTACATCTCATCAGATTTTCTCGTCAGGCAGATTTACTATCCCTACAAACTTTGGAGCAATAAAATTCAAAAACAAGTTCGACCTATATTTCTAACTTATTCAAACGGTGTTTTCCACTTGCGTGAGTATTCATTTGCAAACATAAACCATTACAACTCTTTAGTCTTAGTTAAACACAAAAAGTATGTTGTTCAAGAAGGCAGTTTCAATTTGGAAACACTTTCAGAGATAATTGACAAGACGAAGAAAGTTAGTGAGCCTGAAATTCCATTTCCACAAGCTGACAGTTTTGAGAGAGTTGTAAATTTATGCGAGTTATTGAATCAACGTGATTTTATAACCAAAGAGGAAATTACTGAAAGCTATGATTTTGATGCAAGACAAACGGATTACTACTCCAATGCAGGTAAATATCTCGGTTTGATAGAAATTGGTAAAGACCCAACTTCAAGACAAATAGGTTGTTACTTAACAAATTTAGGAAAGCAAGTTTTTAACTTGAACTTGTTTGACCGACAAAAAGAATTTGTAAAACTAATTGTTTCACATTCTGCATTTAAACAAACACTAAAATCTTATCTCGAAAATGGCGAAATGCCAAACAGAGAGGAAATTGTTGAAATTATGAGAAAATCAAAACTCTACAATATAAATTCGACATCAACATATTTTAGACGAGCATCGACAATTGTAGGTTGGACAAATTGGATAATGAACCAAATTGAAGTGTAGAACGCCAGCACACAACAGGCGTTTGGCTCAATGGCGAGTGACGTGGTTAATTGAACATTCTACCTCGCATCAACATTTGTAGTGTATTGACAGCTTTGTGCTCCGAAATCCGCCACTGCGCCAAGTGCCAATCCGTAAAAGCACTAACTAAACGACATTGGGTCCAAAATGGACTTTTCTCAAAAACTCAATTCACAGTGAAAAGTGAAGATACACTATACACAACACCAACACGAAACACCTAGACCTAAAGGGCAATTTTTGGTCGATATGCTTGTTTTATATTTTGATTGAGTAACTTTGCCCTGTTGATTATGGAAACCATATCTTTTTTAAGATGAGAAATCTGATTCTATTCATTCTACTAGCTTTAGCCACTTCGACCGTGATGGCGCAGGAGGCCGAAACCACCACAAAGGTTAAAATATCGACCGATAAGGTTAGAATTGACGGAAAGCAATACTACATACATATTGTAAGTCAAGGTGAAACTCTTTTCTCCATCAGCAAGGCATACGAGGTTAGCCAAATAGAAATTGCCATGGAGAACCCCGATATATACCTGGGGCTTCAGGTAGACCAAGCGCTAAAAATCCCTGTAAAAGGACAAGAGGTTATGCCAGGCGATGAGGACGAGAACTACATATACCATGTGGTACGGCGGCGCGAAACGCTCATGAGCCTTACACGCAAATATGATGTTAAGCTACATGAAATTTACGCTGCAAACCCTGGATTGGAGGAGGATATAAATGTTAACCAGGTTGTACTTATCCCTAAAAAGCGAATAAGCACCATTGGAAAGACAGAGATAGACGATTCGGATAGATTTATTTACCACGAGGTAAAGCCCCGCGAAGGCTTCTTTTCGCTTCGACGCCAGTATGGTGTTAGCGAAGAGATTATCCGAAAGTTTAATCCCGAGATTACTGAGGATGGTTTGAAACTTGGAACAATTTTGCGGATACCTAAAGATCCGACAGATACCGCATACATCCCCAAGAAAAGCTATGAAACAACGGTTGAAGTGGTAGATGATATAGTTGAGTACGAAGAACCAGCAGCAACCTTGCCCACAGTAATTTGCGACACATTTCAGTACAACAGGTGGCGCGATGTTTACAATGTAGCGCTACTACTACCCTTTACACAACAAGTTGAAAGCCAACCCGAGGACACCCTAAACGGTGAGCTAGACAATCAATTTCAACCGGCGTCAAGATCAAAAGGCAGTGAAAGAATTTCGCCCCAAACTGCTAACTTCCTCGATTTTTATCAGGGTGCGCTTATAGCCCTCGACTCCTTAAAAGACTTGGGGATGTCGATAAATTTATATGTATACGATACCAAGAGAAGCGCCGAAAGAGCTCGCCAGCTTACCCATGAAAAGGGAATGCAGGATGCACACCTTATTATTGGGCCAGCCTACACCGAGTGCTTACAGCCCATTGCTGAGTTTGCCCTAGAGCAGCGAATCCCAATCGTCTCGCCCCTATCGCGTAACAACTACCTGCTGGAGCGAAACCCTTACATCTTTCAGGCTAACCCTTCGTTCATGACGCAGCTGCAAGAGTTTATTAATATTATTGATTTTTGCAGTGGGCAAAACATTGTGCTTGTGCATGAGGCCGACAGTGCCAATAGGGCCATGGTACAGAGTTTTAAGAACATGATTACCCAAAGGATTGGCAGCTGCCCCTCATCGAGGTTAATACACTTTAAGGAAGTAAGCTATAGACCCGGCAGCCCAGCACCCGAGGTACAGGAACGCATTAGCCACAGCTTGGCCCTCGACAGGGAGAATCTTATTCTGGTGCCTACTAACAACGAGGCCTTTGTAAGCGATTTGCTTGGTAACCTACATGCCTTATCTACAATATACAAATACCCCATAAGCACCTACGGCTTTCCAAGCTGGCAACGGTTCCGAAATATTCAGGTTGACTACTTTTACCAGCTGCAGCTGCACCTATTTACACCTTTCTTTGTTAACTATAGCGATCCTCACGTTAAATCGTTTATTACCAAGTATAGAGATGCATTTAGGGCAGAGCCAACCCAGTATGCCTACCAAGGATACGATGTGATGCTGTACTTTCTCACCGCCATGAAAAACTATGGGATTGATTTTCAGTTCTGCATATCAAATCATAAGCAAAACCTATTGCAATCGAAATTTAGCTTTAATCAGCAAAACTCGCTCACGGGTTTCGAAAACAGCGCTGTACATATGATACATTACACTAGGAATTATGAGATTGTAAGCGCTGACGAAACGAACAAAAAATTGCAGGTTATTAGCCCTATCCGATACGTTAACGAACCCGAAACGGATAGGAAAGAGGCTGTATTGCAATACTAATGGCTAACAAGGGGCTACATGAACAATCACCAGCTGCACAATAGTAACCTTTCCATTAAGGCTGGCTGGGTATCTATTGTAGTAAATGTGTTCCTATTTGGTATTAAGTATTGGGCCGGGATTGTAAGCGGGTCGGTTGCAATAATTGCCGATGCTTGGCACACCCTAAGCGACTCGCTGAGCTCCATATTTCTAATTCTAGGTGTATATCTTGCGCGCAAACCTGCCGACAAGGATCATCCGTTTGGGCATGGGCGCAACGAGCTTATTACCTCAATTCTTATTGGGAGCCTTCTGGCTATGGTTTCGTACAATTTCTTTATCGAATCGATTGAACGACTTCAAAGCAAGGAATCTGCATCATACGGACTTATTGCTATTGTTGTAACCATAGCCTCCATCCTGTTTAAGGAGGGGCTAGCACAATACTCTTTCTACATTGGACGCAAAACCAGCTCACAGGCAGTAAAGGCCGATGGGTGGCATCACAGGAGCGATGCCATTTCGTCGGTTGCCATACTTGTTGGTATTGCGCTTGGTCGTTTTTTTTGGTGGGTAGATGGAGTGATGGGAATAATTGTATCGCTCTTCATACTGTACACTGCATACAAAATTATCCGCAGTTCGTCGCACACCATTCTGGGCGAAAAGCCATCGAAAAAACTTGTGGACGATGTGAAACGATTGGCAAACCGAGCTGCAGAGCAGGAGGTTCACTCTCACCACATCCACCTGCACAACTACATTCACCATAAGGAGCTAACCATTCATATCTACCTTCCCAACGAGATGACCATATCGGAATCGCATCGCATAACCAATGCCATTGAAAATACGCTATCCACAGAGCTTGATGTAGAAACTACAATCCACGTTGAGCCCATTGAGATAAAACCCTACGACAACGATAAGTTCGCGTAAGGATGGCAAGCCAACAGGTTTCAGAACTACCTATTGACCTCCTCGGCTTGGTTGGAAACTAAGGCATAGCGCCTAGGGTTACGAGTTGCGGGTTGCCAACCCTTCGGCAAATGGTCAGTGAGCGGTTCAGCGGGCTCACCGACCACCTATCAAACTGCTCAAGGCAAGCTTTCAGACTTCCCGACTTTACTCCACAATTGTCATCTCATCAATAAGCCACTGGGCATTGGCAAACTTATCGATAACAAAAAGCACGTATCGGATATCGGTTACAATGGTTCGCTGCATGTGGGGTTCGTACATAAAATCGCAGGCCATAGCCTCGTAGTTCCCATCGAATGCAACCCCCACCAAATGCCCTTGGGCATTAAGGACTGGACTACCCGAGTTTCCGTTGGTTATATCGTTATCGGTAATAAAACATATAGGGACTCCAACGCTATCGGCATAGGCACCAAAGCTTGCTGCTTCCCATAGCATTTTTTCCAAAGGGCTAATTCGGAAAACCTCTACCTCAGGGTTCTCCTTTTCGAACTTACCTTTTAAATAGGTGTGAGTATTAAAGCGCATTCCATCGCGTGGAGTGTAACCCACAACCTTTCCGTAGGAAAACCGCATGGTAGAATTGGCATCGGGGTAATGAAGTTTTTCGGGGTTCATGCTAAGCAGCCCCTTGGTGTAATCGCGCATTGCCCGCTGTAAGTAATCCGACAACGGCTCTAGCTCATCATAAATTTCGGCGAGTTGCGACTCGTAGCTAATGTGCAGCATAAAAAGCGGATCGGAATACAAGCTATCGGCAACGGGGTTATCCAAAAATTTGCTTAGGCTTTCCGGTGAAGAAAAGTAGGATCGCTCGTAGAAATAATCGACAACTATGGGCATAAGCATTTCGGGATAATCGTTCTTCATAAGCTCGTTTAGAATTGGATTATCATAGCTTTCGGGCAAGTGCCTAAGCAAGCTTATCAATGCGGCGCTATACAGCTTCTTATCAACCTCGGCATTAAAGGATTTGAACAGCTCGGGTAGCTCAGTCCGAACCCGTTTCACCTCTCTTCGGATTTTACGTTTCGAGGGTTTATCGGCAACCAGCTCCATAATTAAATCGTACAGCTCATAAATTATGCTGCCCACCTCAACAGGCCAGTGAACCAAAGAGCCCAAGCTCCTGAAAATGGGTTCGTACGATTTATCCCCAAGCTTAGAGTAGTAGCTCTCAATGTCGCTCAATACGCGAGCGTAGTCAATCTCATGCTGGTTGTTTTTACCCCAAGCCAAAAGGCTGTCCTCACGAGCTTTAAGCCGTGACACTACATCAAATCGATGCATCGACTGAGCCTGATAGGTATCCTTTTGCCAAAAGTTTACCAGCATATCGTGCTTATCGGTAAGCAACACCTTGGCCTCAGGGTCGGCCTGCATAGCCTCCTTTATTGACGCGATGAAGCTGCCCCAAACCTCATCTACCCATGGTGCTACCTCATCGCGCTCGTTGAGCGCATGGTACGATGTGGAGTGTCGATACGTTGATCCGGGGTACCCAACCACCATAGTAAAATCATCCTCACCTACACCAGTGAGCGAGATCGGGAAGTAATGCCTAGGCTTGTAGGGAACGTTTCGCTTACTGTATTCGGCAGGTTTCCCATTAGGTGATGTATATATTCGATATAGGGCAAAATCGCCTGTATGACGAGGCCAACGCCAGTTATCCACATCGCCCCCAAAATTGCCAATGCTCGATGGGGGTGCGCCAACCAACCTAACATCGGTGAACCTATGGTAAACAAAAAGATAAAACCTGTTGTAGCTATACATTGGCACCACCATGGCATACGTACCCTTTTCGCGCTTTTCAACCTCGGCGCTTACCCTCTCGCCAAGTTCCTGAACGCGCAAAAAGTAATCGGGAGCGTTGTAATCCACCTCGGTAAGTATGCGCTGTGTTACATCCTCAACCCGTTGGAGTATTAGGGCTGTCTTTCCAGGGATGGGTAGCTCTTGGGAATGGCTGGTAGCCCAAAAACCATCATGCAGCAGGTTGTTACTGGCTGTTGAGTGGTACTGTATGTCGCTTACAGCGCAATGATGATTGGTAAGCACAAGCCCATAGGGCGAGATGATCTCAGCAGAGCACCCACCGTCATCGAGCATTACCACAGCATCCTTCAAGCTGCTGCTGTTGATACTGTAAATATCCTCGGCCGACAGCTGCAAGCCCATTCGCTGCATCTGCTCTACATTCTGTTTTACAAGCGATATGAGCCACATTCCTTCATCGGCCTTACAAACCTTCGGAGCGAACAGCATTAAGCAAACAGCACACATTGTTGCCCTGATAAAAGATATCTTTGTAACTTGCATATAAGTTGGGCTAGTTGAACAATGACGCAAAATAACTAATTAATTTAAGTTGCTAGTTGATTTTAGTAAATACATATGCTAGAATGAACATTATTATCTTTAAAATAAAACCTTCCGGAGTGATTGCATGTATTCTCCGAGGGAACAGTTTGTTAATATC
>JAVERU010000130.1:0-8634 GCA_034006965.1 Tenuifilaceae bacterium | reverse complement strand
ATGTGTCCGAAACAACCTATAATGCTATTAAGGACTACTTTCAGTGTACTTTCAGAGGGAAAGAGTATGCTAAGAATATTGGCGAAATCAACATGTACTTTGTTGAGCGGATTAAGCCCGAGTTTTCCGATGATACAGAAGGATACATCCCCAACGCAGCCTTCCGAAAGGAACTGGCTAAATACTAACCCTATTCGGATTTACAACGGCTGGGGGTGTTAGCAATTTGGGGGAGCGAGGCCTGGGATTTATCCCACGTTATGAAGCTCCCAGCGTGTCGACCCGCTCGCCTAAACCCTTCAGCCCAAACCTACTAGCCCTGTCTGCCGACCTTTAGATTTGCAGTACATTATTAACAACTATTATCAACAATGATAATGTAAGTAGTTGAACTTGTTTAATCTATTCGTCTTTTTGAGTAACCGTTATCCAAGAGTTGTCAAAACCTAAAGCTTTTAAAATCTGCTCTTTGTCAAGAGTAGTTGGCTGTTTAACTCTAATGATTAAACTATGCGAAGGGACTTCTTCAATAATTGTAAATTGAGAACCGTGAGGTTGCAACGTAAAACGATGCTCACCTGTTCTTTTTTCTATTCCTTCTAAGTTATTATTCTTATTCCACTTCCACGTATATAATTCATAATCATAGCGAACTGTATCAAATTCAAATACCACAACTTCTCTTAAGTCATTGGATTTTATTAGAACAACAGTCCATAAATGTTTGAATTTCTCTCTTATTGCAGAAACCCATTCGTTCCAAATGTCAAGGATAAGTTTTCCTATAATCATTGGGTCACTTGAAGTATCTATGATTTCTCCATAGGAGTACACTGGTGAGTTTCTGCCCGAGATTAATCTTACTTTTTTCTGATTTGATGGATTAGATGATTTAACTGTTTTTGCACCCCAAGCACTATTTCCTAGCACAACATCATCAAGCCCAACATTTGATGGTTTCCAGTCTGCACCGATGCAGTTTGCAAAAATATTTTCCCATTCAGTACCCTCAAGTTCGGGCTTTCCTTTGGATGCTAATAGGTAAATCAACTCTTTCCCGAGCAAAAAAGGGAATTCTTTTGGAAATTGATTTAAAGGAAAAGCAGAAACAGATTTATTTACCGTTCTTAACTTGGGGGATTTATCTTTCTCCATAGTTCACTCCATATTCACGTAAAACAGATGTCATATCTAGTGTGGTTGCAACGTATGGTAAAAGTTTAAGAATAACTGCTTTAACCATATTCACGGGAACAGCATTTCCTGCCTGTTTACGTGCTTGACTATCATTAACAACAATTTTGTAACTATCCGGAAAACCTTGAAGCCTAAACATTTCCCTTGGGGTCAGCCTACGCTCTCCGTTTACAAGAAGATAGTTGTATGAAGCTCCTGCTCTCAAAGCACAAGAATAAGGGTACGAGCATATATTTCCTGCTTTGTTTTCGTGCCAAATTGAAAGCTTATATGCAGATTGATGCTTTTGTTTCCTTTTAGTTGCAATATATTCAGATGCGTAATGTTTTGGCTCCACCTTTTTTTCAAGTATTTCTGATAGTGGTTTAAAGGGTCTTATGGGTGATGGGAATGAGAAAAGAATAGGTTGCTTATGTCCTACAATAATCACCCGCTCTCTTTTCTGTGGTAATCCATAATCAAGTGCGTTTAGCACCGCGTAATGGACATCATAACCTAATTCTTGAAGGGTTTTTATTATAACTTTAAGCGTTCTTCCTTTGTCGTGTCCAACTAATTGTTTTACATTTTCTAAGATAAAAGCTTTAGGTTGCTTGTGCTTTATAATTCTTGCAATATCGAAAAAAAGAGTTCCCCTGATATCGCTAAAGCCTTGCATTTGACCGATTATGCTGAAGGGCTGACAAGGAAAACCCGCAAATAAAATATCGTGGTCTGGAATATCCTTTTCATTGACTTTGGTTATATCACCTGCGGGGCGATGCCCAAAATTTGCTTCATAGCTGTCTTGACAGTATGGGTCAATATCTGAGGAGAAAACACATTCAGGGACAATGTCATTCTCCTTGCAGGCTTCATCCATTGCTACTCTAAAGCCCCCAATACCACAAAATAAATCTATAAATTTTAATCTTTCCATATTGCGTTTTAAAACCTATTTCAAACGTAAGGCTTTTTGGTTCATTTACCAATGAAAACTTATTACAATTTATTAACGGTACAAATATTCACTTCTCGCTGGAATTCTGGATAACGGTCTGTCATTCTTACAATTGTACCCAACTTATTGATTAATCGGTTGTGGTGTTTTATACCGCTGGGATTTTTAATTATTCTTGGGTACATTTGCGTTATTACTTTAAACTGAAATACCCAACTTATGCTACACTATAGCATTGAACAGCTTGCGAAGATAATTGATGCTCGTGCCTATGGAGATTTAAAGCAAGAACCCATACAGGTAGTGGTAACCGATAGCCGAATGGTGATGCAAACCCAACATTCGGTATTCTTTGCCTTGGTGGGTGAGCAGCACGATGGCCACTCTTATATCCCCGAGCTCTACGCCCGTGGTGTTAGGGTATTTGTGGTGAGCAGTGCGGCAAATCTCAGTGCAGAGCATCCCGATGCTGCTTTCCTTCAGGTATACAACTCCCTCCAAGCATTACAACAGCTAGCAACCTACCATAGGCAGAGCTTCACGCTACCCGTTATAGGTATCACAGGCAGTAATGGCAAAACAATAGTAAAGGAGTGGCTTTCGCAGCTGCTAGGAACCGATTTTCAGCTTATCCGTAGCCCAAAGAGTTATAACTCGCAGCTGGGAGTGCCCCTCTCGGTACTACAGCTCAACTCCAAGTGTAATTTGGCAATATTCGAGGCTGGAATCTCTCAGCCTGGCGAAATGGAGAAGCTCGAACCCATTGTATCTCCTACCATTGGAGTATTCACCAATATTGGGATGGCTCATCAGGAGAATTTTGCTGATATTGAGACCAAAGCAAGAGAGAAGATGAAGCTGTTTTCCAAGGTGGAGACTCTTGTCTACTCTACCGATTATGAGGTGATTAATAGCCTGGTTAAGAATATCTCCCCCAAGGAATCGGTTAAACTTTTCACCTGGGGTCGTAAGGGCGATGTGGATGTTCTGCTCAAAATGGCCACTGTAGTTCAGGGTAAAACGGAGCTAACCTTTGCCTATAATCAGAAAACCTACGACATTACAATACCCTTTGCCGATGAGGCGGCGGTAGAGAATGCAATGCATTGCTTGTGCGTTTTGCTATTGCTTGGAGTAAGCGTTCCTGATGTTGCCAAGCGGATGTATAACCTGCAACCAGTTGCCATGCGGCTAGAGCAAAAGGAAGGGGTGAATGGATGCACCATCATAAACGATAGCTACAACTCCGACATAGGTTCGCTATCCATTGCCCTCGATTTTCTTGCGCAGCAGCGGCAGCATTCTCAACGTGTGCTTATCCTTTCCGATATACTCCAAAGTGGTCAATCATCCGAGAGTCTTTATGCCGATGTGGCAAATCTGGTGACCGTGAAAGGGGTCGATCGAGTGCTGGGCGTTGGTACCGAAATCTCTCGGTTTGCAGATATTTTCCCCCGTGGAAGCGAGTTCTTTGTAACAACCGAAGCGTTTATCCGATGGTATACCCGCAGCGAGTTTGTTGACTCAGCCATTCTGCTCAAGGGGAGTAGGCAGTTCCGGTTCGAGCGCATATCGGCATTGCTCGAGCGGAAAAGCCACCGTACCATCCTCGAAATAAATCTTAATGCATTGGTTAGCAATTTAAATCATTTCCGTAGTTTGCTCAACCCCGATGTAAAGGTGATGGCCATGGTGAAAGCATTCTCGTATGGTTCGGGCTCGCATGAAATTGCCAACCTTTTACAGTTCCATAGGGTCGATTACCTAGGCGTTGCCTTTACCGACGAGGGTATAGCCCTGCGCGAGGCGGGGATAGCGCTACCCATTGTAGTGCTAAACCCTACGTTTGAGAATTACGATCTAATGATTGAGTACAACCTTGAGCCCGAGATATTCAGCTTTGGTAGCCTGCAAAGCGTTGTCTCTGCTGCAAGCAAACAGGGGGTTAATAGCTACCCCATACATATCAAAATTGACACGGGTATGCATAGGTTAGGTTTTATGCAAAGCGATATTGACGACCTTATTGCCCGTGTGAAGGATCATCCCTACATTCATATTCAGAGCATCTTTTCGCATCTGGCGGCAAGCGACGATGGCGAGCTAGATGACTTCTCGCGAAAGCAGATAGCCCTATTCGAGCGAATTTCCGACCGAATTGCAGAGGCCATAGGCTACAAGCCCATCAGGCATATCTTAAATTCGGCCGGTATCGAACGTTTCCCAGATGCTCAGTTCGATATGGTTCGCTTGGGCATTGGCCTTTACGGAATTAGCGCAAAGCAGGGGCGAAAGCTACAGGTTGTGAATTCGCTCAAGTCGTACATTGCGCAGATAAAGCTACTGCCCGAGGGCGAAACGGTTGGCTACAACCGCAAGGGGGTTATCAGTAAGCCATCAATAGTTGCCACAATTCCCATAGGCTACGCCGATGGGCTGAATAGACGATTGAGCAATGGGGTAGGACACGTTTTGGTAAATGGAACGCCTGCCCCAATTATAGGCAACGTGAGTATGGATACCTGCACCATTGACATAACCGAAATTCCGAATGTTGCCGAGGGTACAGAGGTTGTGGTTTTTGGCGAGAATCCCTCTGTAGAGCAAATAGCTAAGCAGCTCGATACCATTCCTTACGAGGTTTTCACATCAGTATCGCGTAGGGTTAAACGTATATATATACAGGAGTAGTTTAACTTTTGTGTTAAAGCAAACGCCCTGAACTGTTAAAGCTCAGGGCGTTTAATGCTATGTGTATATGGTTAGTTACTATAGTTGAAACGACGTGTTATCTTATGGTTGTTGTGCTGGAATGTGATGAGGTATATTCCCTTCGAGAGCCTATCGATGGGAAGGTTAATGGTAATCTCGTCGCTTGCATCCACTTGCTCAACCATTAGCCTGCTGCCAATCATATCCGAAACAACAATTGATATTTTCTCGGTATGCTTAAGACCGGTGAATTTGGCTTTAAATACATCGTTGCTAGTAAGTGGGTTTGGAAACACAGTAACATCAAATGCTTTGGTTGGGATGCTATCGCCCTGAAAAGCGAAAGTGCTGTTTCCTATTGCTGTTGATGCGTATCCACCACCAGTACCACCTGAGTAGTGGGCTTGGGCATTCACCACGGCTGTAAATTGAAAAGTAATTAGAACTATTAGGTATATTTTTCTCATAATGTTGCCTCCTACCGTTAATCAAATATAGCAATTATTTTATCTACCCCCTCTACCCCCCACTGAATTTCTTCTGCTTGCTGGTTTTAGGTGGGAGTAAAACCTGTCGGAAATAGCCAAATCGCGCCACGATCCAACATCCGATATGGTGCTTTGCCACCCGCCACCTTTCAGTAATACGCCCGATGCGGTGCTAGGGTTACACCACGACTGCACATTGGCATTTCCACTCTCGTCGATCATTCCGTCGCCATTGGTTCTTGTGAAGTTTTCGCCTCCTCCGGCAATCATAATGGTTTGCTCCCACACATTTCCGCTAATCTCCATTACACCGTAGTAGGTTGCGCCGGCCTCAAGCCTGTTGGTACTCTCGTTGGCTGCAAAACCAGTACGGAGCACCCCACGTAATCCCCATCCTTCGGTTGCAATATAGGTTCCGTGATTGGCCAGTCCGCTCTCGGACAAAGGAACATCGCTTACTGACTCAAAAACTGTACCATCATTGGTTGGGTTATTGGCATTGCTTACCGTTGCTGTGCCCCAGGCAAATTCGCCGGCAACAGGTGTGGTGCTTTTTCCACGGCTTAGCTTTTCGAATTCTAACTCGGTAATGGGGCGCAGTGCAGCCCAGTCGAGGTAGGCGCTCAGGTCGGCCCAGCTAAGAAAGTTGGCCGCCCTGTGCAAACCATCCTCGTTGTCGTTAGGCTGTTGGTTTTTGTTATAGTCCATTGCGTAACGAGCAGGTTTGCTCGACTCAACTCCCGGCTCCATGATTACAATTCCATTGCGGTATAAGCTATCGCGCTGGTAGGGATTTACCATTGCGAATGTGCCTTTGGGCGAGGAGGGTAGGAGTGAGGTGCGGTTCTTCTGCTGAGTATATGTAAGCGTGTTCAAGAAATCGACATACTGAAGCTGTGATACTTCGTATTTCATAACATAGAATGATGCTGTTCCCTTGGGAAACCCACTGGGTAGAAGTTGAGGCAATTCAGCTGGTGCAAATTCAGTATTTGGATTATGGATTGTAATTTTTGTGAGGTCAATTTCCTCCTCCGATTCAACCAGGATCGGGTTGCCACCTGCATTGGCAAGCGACGATACCGATGCTCCGTCGCCTATATAAAAAGAGCCCTGAGGAATATGAACCATTTCGATTCCAAAGATTTTTATGTGCCTAAACTCTTCAAGGTTTACGGTGGTTTTAACCGAAACTTGTGCTGCTACTACATTTGTAAAACCTTGGGTTTGCAGAAGTAGGAATAGCCCTTTTCCGTCGGAAACGGTTTCTATCGTCAGGGGCGATGAGGTATGGTGCAATGTGCTGCTTTGCTCAACATCTATATGAATCCAGCTGCCTGAAGCAGTTTGCCCCTTCACAAAGATCCATATTGCATCATGGTTGCCATCGTTCTCGGTGTAGTTCCAAGCGTTTTCCCAGCCAATTTCAAAGGTAACCGTGTTGCCAGTAATATCGCCATTGGCAAGGTTTAGGTTGTTTGCCCTTGCTGGAAGAAAGAACCATAAGAATCCGATGAGCAATGTTGTAAATATTGCTACTCTATTTTTAAGCATAACAAATTCTTGTAATCACTTTTGTTTGGATTAGTAGTCTAAACGTTCAAAGGTTACACCCGATTTTAGCGTGAATTTAATTAGTCCCCGTTCACCGGAGATAAATGTTTTCACAGGGGTGTCTTCGCTTATCTTATCTTCTACATCGGTGTAATCAATTTCGATAATTCTACCGTAGGTATGATCTTTTACCCAAAGTGAATCGTAAAATTTAACCTTCGCCTTAGTGCCAAAAACTACTTTTTTGTCCCTAAAGTTGTACCTTATAAAATCTTTATACCCCCACTCAACCTCTAGCTCAGAGTAATCAACATCGGCCCTAAGCACGTACGTCATGCAAAAATCATTTAAAACAGAAAGGTACTTTACGTAAAAGGTTTCCCCAAAGGCATTGCCATCTACACCCCATTCGTGAAAGTACTTATAGCTTGTTCCCCAGCTGTCGCTATGCAGGTAAAACTCTTCGGTAATACCATGGTTATCAACCATTCTGAATGATGTGATTGTGGTATCTATCTCGTATTTTAATGCTTCTTCTGAAAGATAGAAAGTACCAACAATTTTATCGCCACAACTTAATGCCAGGGTGAGTGTACCCATTAGTGCTGCAGCACTAGTTAATAAGCGAAAACGTTTCATCGTTACTCATTTTTAGCATTAGTAATCCCGAAAGCTTGTTGTAATATACCGATTTAGGTAATAGTAGGGTTGTGTCGCTGATGTAGTAATGCGAATCGAAATGTTTCTCCACAACATTTTGGTAGTTCTTGCCACTAATTTCCATCGACTCGTAAAAGAATATATTGCTAGCTGAGTCGGTTTCGAAGTTATACTCATCGTTATATAGAATCGTTGCTTGGTGTTTATTGTTTAGGGTGATATTAAAGCCTTTGTAATCAGAGTGAAGGTAACTGTTGCCCTCGATGGTAATTTCAAATATTAATTTGGGGTAAGTCGATACAAGCTTAGCTGTTTTGGTTTGTACAGAGATATAGGTTGGTGGACAGCAAAACCACTCGCAAAAATCATGAAGTTTTTCCCATCTAACGTTGCTTTCTTCAACAGCAATATCAAAGGTATATCCGTTGGAGTGTGTAAACGATAGCAACTCCCCCTGCTCATAGGGCATTATCGATATCTCTTCATCTGCCAGTTCGAATCGAGCAGTTTCTATTGGATCCTCGTTGCAGCATGAGTAAAAGAGTGTCAGCGAGAATATGATCAACGAAAGTTTTAGTCGCATGGGTTTGGATCGTAGGGTTGAGGGTTTAAGCGTATCCATTCGGCAGCTGTGGATGCCGAATGGATATGCAAGATACTTTAATTCATATATGTATACACCAAATCATCCATACAGAAGTAGGCTGGGGTGTTCATACCAAATTCACCAACATCGGAAGAGGTGAGATGGAAAACGATTTTGGTTACACCTTTTAATCCCCTTAAATCAATTTTTGTCCAGTCGTCAACTACTACGCTTGCAGAGTTTCTAAAGTCAGCAAGATAAAACGTCTCCTGCCCTAATATTTCTTCGTCACTATTAAACCCAACAATGGTTAGTAAAAACCAATCGCCATCCTCAAACTTGCGAGTATAATCATCGCCATTAAGGATAGAATGGTAAGCGTAGGTTGAATTGGTAATTTTAACGCTTTGTAGGTTAACCGCTGTAATAAAGGTGATGTTGGCTACCGTACCAGTTACATAAGATACTGCGTAATTATTACCAGCATTAGGCTCCGA